>QNYL01000240.1 GCA_003973375.1 Flavobacteriia bacterium | reverse complement strand
GTCTTTATTTCATAATTCATAACAGTATTGCAACGGTCTTACATTAATAAACCAAAGTTATTAATATAAAAAACCGGTGGAAAATAAATTCCACCGGTTTTATTTTTCGATTTTATCACCTTTGCAAGGATAATCTTTAAATCCTGAAATAAATTATAGAATTAGTCTTCTTTTACTTCTTCAAAATCTACATCCTGAACATCGTCACCTTCTCCTCCGTCAGCTCCTGCATCAGCACCCGATTGAGGTCCTGCAGCACCGCCGGCCTGATTTTCCTGTTGAGCTTTGTACAGTTCTTCAGAAGCAGCTTTCCAGGCAGCATTGATCTTTTCCATTGCAGCATCAATCTGTGCAATATCTTTAGATTCGTGTGCTTTTTTCAATTCTGCCAAAGCAGATTCGATTGGAGCCTTTTTATCAGCAGATAACTTATCACCAAATTCTTTTAACTGGCTTTCAGTCTGGAAGATCATTGCGTCAGCACCGTTGATCTTTTCTGCTTTTTCTTTAGCTTTTTTATCAGCTTCAGCATTGGCTTCAGCATCAGCTTTCATTCTTTTGATCTCTTCTTCTGATAATCCTGAAGAAGCTTCAATTCTGATCTGGTGTTCTTTACCGGTACCTTTATCTTTTGCAGATACATTGATAATACCGTTGGCATCAATATCGAATGTTACTTCGATCTGAGGAACTCCTCTTGGTGATGGCGGAATTCCATCAAGGTGGAATCTACCAATGGTTTTGTTATCTGCAGCCATAGCTCTTTCTCCCTGTAAAACATGAATTTCAACAGAGGGTTGATTGTCAACAGCTGTAGAGAATACCTGTGATTTCTTGGTTGGTATGGTTGTATTTGCCTCAATCAGCTTGGTCATTACATTACCCATAGTCTCAATTCCTAATGAAAGAGGAGTAACATCAAGTAAAAGAACATCTTTCACATCTCCGGTTAATACACCACCCTGAATTGCAGCACCAATTGCAACAACTTCGTCAGGATTAACACCTTTTGATGGTTTTTTACCGAAGAATTTTTCTACTTCTTCCTGAATTTTAGGAATTCTTGTTGAACCACCTACCAATATAATTTCATCAATATCAGAAGTTGAAAGATCAGCATCTTTTAAAGCTGAAGCTACCGGATCCATTGAACGTTTTACCAAGTCATTGGTAAGTTTTTCAAAATGTGCTCTGGTTAAAGTTTTTACCAGGTGTTTTGGTCCTGAAGCAGTTGCAGTAACATAAGGTAAATTGATCTCTGTTTGTGTTGATGAGGACAATTCGATCTTTGCTTTTTCAGCAGCTTCTTTTAATCGTTGTAAGGCCATTGGGTCTTTACGCAGATCAATTCCTTCTTCTTTGTTAAACTCTTCTGCCAGCCAGTCGATTATCTTCTGATCAAAGTCATCACCACCCAGATGAGTGTCACCATTGGTTGAGAGCACCTCAAAAACACCATCACCGATCTCCAGGATCGAGATATCAAAAGTACCTCCTCCTAAGTCGTAAACTGCGATCTTTTTATCATGACCTGATTTGTCAAGTCCGTAAGCCAAAGCAGCAGCAGTAGGCTCATTGATGATACGACTCACTTTTAATCCGGCAATTTCTCCGGCTTCTTTGGTGGCCTGACGCTGAGAATCGTTAAAGTAAGCAGGAACAGTAATTACCGCTTCAGTTACTTCAGTACCCAGATAATCTTCTGCTGTCTTTTTCATTTTTTGCAGGATCATGGCCGAGATTTCCTGAGGAGTATATAATCTTCCGTCAATATCAACTCTTGGTGTATCATTATCACCTTTTACTACCTTGTAGGCAACTCTTTCTGCTTCCATCTTACATTCAGAATACTTATTACCCATGAATCTTTTGATAGAGTATATTGTTTTATGTGGGTTGGTAACTGCTTGCCTTTTGGCAGGGTCACCAACTTTACGTTCACCACCTTCTACGAATGCAACGATAGAAGGAGTTGTTCTTTTCCCTTCTGCGTTAGGAATTACAACAGGCTCACTACCTTCCATTACGGCTACACATGAGTTGGTTGTACCTAAGTCTATTCCAATTATTTTGCTCATAATATTATATTTTAAATTTTTATCTTTTTTTATTTTTAACTGCTGCTATACAGTCAATCATTATGCCATTTCATTTTTTTATGTTTTTTGACAGAGTTTATTTATTTCTTATGACAGAGTGGCAGACATTACTGATTTACTCTTCAATTTGCATCAGTATTCAATGCTTAAATGCTTTAATTTTGGTGCTTTTACTAAATACTCTTTTCCTCTCTGTGATTATCCATGTAATAATTTTAAATTTTGAATTATTTTCATTCAATAAATCAACTCATTATCACATTGGCATATTCCCAAATTAAAAAAACTTTAAATCATTAACTCCTTTTTACTTTTCTCTAATCGCTTTTTAGAAAACATTACTTCAATGAAATATTAATTCCGATATTTGCTAAAAATTTAAATATCATGCTCGGACTTAAATCAGAAACACATCCATCCTGGGTGGCTATAGCCGAAGAAAATCTGCAACAATTGTTAACCGATCATGCATTTGCTGAGCAAAAAGCAGCTGCATCGGCGGTTTCCCTGATCATAAATTTTTCGGAGGAGACAGAACTGGTTCAGGCAATGAGCGATCTCGCTATCGAAGAAATGGAGCATTTTAAAATGGTACATGATATTATGGTGTCCAGAGGAATGATCCTGGGGATCGATCAGAAAAGTGAATATGCCAAACATCTGATCCGGTTCTTTCCTAAGACAAAAGACAGGAAACAGAATCTGGTCAACAGACTCCTGATCTCGGCCATTATAGAGGCCAGAAGCTGTGAGCGTTTTAGTGTGCTGTCAAAACATATGAAAGATCAGGAGCTGGCAAAATTCTTTGGTGATCTTCTGGCATCTGAAGCAGGACATTACAGTCTCTTTTTAAATTTCGCCCGTCAGTTTATGGATCGGGAAACCGTAGATAAAAAATGGGATGAATTTCTTGATTACGAAGCGGAGTACATCAGCCGGCAGGGGAAACTGCCACTAGTGCACGGGTAAAAGGGAGTATAAAATTGTCGAAAGTCAAAAGTCGA
The DNA here is from genome assembly GCA_003973375.1 of Flavobacteriia bacterium. Lineage (GTDB taxonomy): Bacteria > Bacteroidota > Bacteroidia > Flavobacteriales > Flavobacteriaceae > Namhaeicola. The sequence goes on along the minus strand of QNYL01000240.1, from coordinate 1,658 downwards.
AAGTCAAAAATTGTACGTCGAGATTTAAAATTCAAAATTGATTGAGGCATAAAGCATTCAGCCTGTTGCCATCTGCTTCCTGCTTTTTCAGTAACTTTGCAAAATATTTTTAATCTTAATGAATAATACCAATCCACTATATAACGATACCATCATTGCACTGGCAACCTCTTCCGGGGTTGGAGCGATAGCAGTGATAAGATTGTCAGGACCGGAGGCTATAAAAAAGATCAATCGTTTTTTCGTTTCCAGATCAGGGAAGAAAGATTTGACCAAAGTGAAGTCGCATACCATACATTTAGGAAATATCGTTGAGGGAGAGAGGATCATAGATGAGGTTTTGGTGAGTATCTTTAAAAATCCTCATTCATATACCGGAGAAGATGTAGCAGAGATCTCCTGTCATGGATCGGTTTATATTCAACAGGAAATAATACAATTGTTTCTTAAGAACGGTGTGCGTCATGCCAATCCGGGAGAATTTACCCTGAGAGCCTTCTTAAGCGGTAAAATGGATCTGAGTCAGGCTGAGGCTGTAGCCGATCTGATCTCGTCCGATTCTAAGGCTTCACATCAGATCGCTATGCAACAGATGCGTGGAGGTTTTTCAAATGAAATTGAAAATCTGCGCAAACAACTGCTGGACTTTGCTTCTCTGATAGAACTGGAGCTTGATTTTGCTGAAGAAGATATAGAATTTGCCGACAGAAAACAATTTCTTGAGCTGGTAGCGAGAATACAAAAATTATTAAAAAGCCTGATCGATTCCTTTGCTTATGGGAATGTATTAAAAAATGGCATTCCGGTTGCTATAGTGGGAGAACCTAACGTTGGAAAATCCACTTTATTAAATGCTTTACTGAATGATGAAAAGGCCATTGTTTCTCATATTGCCGGGACTACCCGTGATGCTATTGAGGATGATATGACCATTGGAGGTGTAACTTACCGCTTTATCGATACAGCCGGACTCAGAGATACTGAAGATCATGTGGAAAAAATAGGTATCCGGAAAACCTATGAGAATATTGAAAAAGCACAACTGGTTCTGCACCTGATGGATGCTGAACAAATTCAAAACCTGACTGCCGACAAGCCAGGTTCAAAAATCAGTAATAAAAATTTAAGAAATCAATATCCTGATAAAGAAATACTTACAATTATTAATAAAACTGACCTGCTTAGCGAAGCAGACCATCTGAAACTTAAAACTCAGAATCCAAAACTCATCTTTCTTTCTGCCAGGAATAAAACCGGAATTGATGTTTTAATTCATAAACTTACTGAGCTGGCCAACACCGGAATTTTAAGTAATAATCAAACCATTGTGAGTAATTCCCGTCATTTTGAAGCCTTAAACAATGCGTTACAGGCCATAACCGATGTTCAAAGAGGAATGGAGCAGGGGGTTAGTTCTGATCTGGTTGCCATTGATATCCGTGAAGCTTTATACCAGCTGGGTTTGATCTCCGGAGCCGTTACCAACGAAGATCTTTTGGGAAACATCTTTCAGAATTTTTGTATCGGAAAGTAATTAGTGTCTATCCATAAAGTATAACATTTACCTTTTTTTAGCCTGAAACTGTAACAATAGTCTTAAGAAAGTATCTTATTATTGATATTCATTTAAAATTAAGAAAATGTTCAATACGGGAAAT
>QNYL01000190.1 GCA_003973375.1 Flavobacteriia bacterium | reverse complement strand
TTTCTAGGTTTAATCAGCCTGTACACAATATTTTTATATTAATTCTAGTAGAGGGGGGTTTTCTGTCCCTTGCGTTATTTTTCTCTGTTTTTTACAAAGCTATGCGTCACGCGTATTGTCTGGCGTTCGCAAACAAGTGGGCGTTTCTGCTGTTGTACCCAAAACAACAAGATAATCGATGTTATTTTCTATCTGAAATTCCACCAGCTTTTCCAAAGCACTGTAATCTACTTTATTACCGGGAGTAAAAGGAGTTACCAATGCTACCCCGGTTCCTGAGAATCGTTCCATGGTCTTGTATTTTTAATTTAAAACTTCAATGATAAAGATAATAAATTCTCCCTTGAAATTTAATTAAAAATCTATCAAATTCAAACAAATTGTTTAATTTTAAACTATTCTCTCATGTAAAAATATATTTCACAGAACTTCAAGGAGAATCACAGAGTTACCTCAGAAATTTTAAATCACATAAAATCTTCCTATGGTCATATTAATCCCTCCCCTTTATAAAGCCCATGATTTTAAGATATTTTCCAAGCTCTTCATTAAATACAAGAATCTTATTATCCTGTGTTTTGATACTGATATCATAAAGATCAACATTCTCTTTAAAGAAACCGGCTTTTAGTTTTGCTTTTGATTTCAAGATCAGCAGCTGGGTAAGGTAATCATCAGGGGAAGAATAATTGACCAACAAATCAAATTTCTTTTCCGTAAAGGCAAATACATCCAAGTTTTTGATTTTACCAAACATTCCCAAATCTTTTTCAGAAAAAGTAAGATTCTTATGATCTCCCGTCTGGTCTGAAACAGAATTGATAAGAATCACTTTAAAATTTTGTTGAGGTATTAGAAGTCTTTCTTCCAGATCTTTAACAAAGTCAAAAGCCTCCCATAATTTCAAATCGGCGATAATCCCAACCTTTTCTATACTTACCGGAACAACTTTTTTTGTTTTTCCGGTCTTTTTCAGTTGATTTTGAATAAATTTATTTGCTGATTTCTTTTTTAAATTCAGAATCTTCATTTAAAATATAATTATGAATGCAAATCTATATAAAATAATGAAATACCGGCTTTTCCTAGCGGGAATCTTCTTTGTGATGATTTCTTGTAAAAAGACCGATTACAAGGTGAAAACCATAAAGGCCGAGCTTATTGAAGTTAATGATAAGCTACCCACTGACAGCAGTATCGTTATATTTCTTGAACCTTATAAAGTTCAGATGGAAGACAAGATCAATAAGGTAATTTCCTATACCCCTATCAATTTAACACGGACAGATGGTAAACTGGAAAGCAGCCTCGGAAATCTATACGCTGATGTTTGTATAAGCCAGGCTGATCCTTTATTTAAAAAGTTAAGCGGTAAAACCATTGATATGGCTTTTTTTAATTACGGTGGAATAAGACAGTCTATTCCGGAAGGCAATGTTACTGTTTCTGATATTTTTAAACTGATGCCTTTTGAGAACAAGCTTTTAGTAGTGGAAATGAAAGGCGAAAAGGTTCAGGAGCTCTTTAAGTATTTTGAAGAAAAAAACCAGGCTCATCCGTTTAGCGGAGCCCAGATAATTTTTAAAGGAAAAAAAATAAAAAGTATAAAAATTAACGATAAACCTTTTGACCCGAAAAAGAATTATTACGTGTTGACCAGCGATTACCTGCAGCACGGAGGAGATCATATGGATTTCTTTAAAGATCCAGTTAAATTATATTCTTTGGATTACAAAGTAAGAGATGCCTTGCTGGATTATTTTAAAGAAAAAGATACGATAAAGGTTAAACAGGACCAACGCGTAATTTTTGAGTAAATTCCATAAAAATGAAAAGAAGAGATTTTATACTAAAAACAACTGTAAGCGGAGCTTTTTTAGCTTTAGGAGGATTATCTTTAAGCTCCTTTAAGGAAGAAAAACTAAAACATATCACCATTCTGCATACCAACGACACACACAGTCATTTTGAACCTTTAAAACCTACAGATCATTCCTTTCCCGGAAGAGGAGGTGTGGCGAGAAGAGCTGCTCTGGTTGATAAGATCCGAAAGGAAAATCCTAACACTTTTCTTTTTGATGCCGGTGATATTTTTCAGGGAACTCCCTATTTTAATTTTTTCGGTGGCGAAGTAGAGTTTAAACTGATGAGTAAGCTGAGGTATGATGCCAGTACCATTGGAAATCACGATTTTGACAACGGAATTGACGGATTACATAAACAGCTTCCCCATGCTAAATTCGATTTTATCATTGCCAACTACGATTTTTCAAATACGGTGATGGATGGAAAAACCTCTCCTTTTAAAATCTACAATAAAGCGGGTCTGAAAATAGGAGTCTTCGGATTGGGAGTCGGGCTCGAAGGCCTGGTGGATTCCGGAAATTACAAAGAGACCAAATATATTGATCCCGTAGGAATTGCCCAAGATATGAGCAGAATCTTAAAAGAGGAAAAACACTGTGATCTGGTGATCTGCCTTTCTCATCTCGGTTATTATTACAAAAGAAATCCCGATAAGATCAGTGATCTGAATCTGGCAAAACAAACCAAAAATATCGATCTGATCATTGGCGGGCATACCCATACTTTTTTACCCAAGCCCACAATAGTCAAAAACAGTGCAGGTGAAAATGTACTGATCAATCAGGTGGGAAAATGGGGACTGAATCTTGGACGTGTTGATTTTTATTTTGATGATGCCAGGAATATCTCAGCTAAAGGGAAAAGTATTATTGTTTAATGATAAGATGCGATAATGATATAATGCTTTAATGATTTAAGTGGTATTTCAAATTACATTAAAACATTGCCGTAATACTCCTGATCTTTTCCTCATCCACAAGCATTAGCTCTCCCATAGAAAGCATAACCGGCCGGTTAGTTGATTTTCTGGCTGTAAAGTGAAGATTTTTTACTCCGGATGAAGCGATTTTTAAAGCATTCACGGCATTCACTCCGCTACCTGCCATGATCTGGATCTGACCGCCGTATTTCTGCTGAAGTTTACTGATCAAAGGAAGTCCTTTTAGTGCACTCTCTTCTTTACCGGAAGTAAGCAACCGGTCAAAACCATATTCAATAATGGTTTTAATGGCTTTATCCGGATCCGGCACAAAATCGAAAGCTCGGTGAAATGTAACTTCAAGCCTGAGTTCCTTACTCAGTTCTGCCAGCTCTTTATTCTTTAAAGAAATAGTATTATCCGAATCGAGGATACCAAAAACCACACCTTTTGCCCCGGCATTCTTCGAGGCAAGAATATCTTTTTTCATGATCTCCACATCCTGATCATCATAAACAAAGCCACCTTCTTTATGCCTGATCATCGCATGAACCTCAACCTTTGATCCTAAAGCACATTGCTGTATAAGTCCGTAATTAGGTGTAAGCCCTCCCACATTCAACGCCTGACAAAGTTCTATTCTTTTGGCTCCGTATTTTTCTGCAGCAAGAGCTCCTTCAAAAGAATCCGTACAGACTTCAAAGGTCATTTTATCTTTCATTATTCCCAGTCACGATCGTATTTAGCATCAATCAATTTATTGTCTGCTTTGGTATGAACAGCATAATTAAAACCTTTGTACACACTAAAACCACCATATTCCCCATTCTTGTTCAGAGCCAAAAATCCAACCTGCAAATTTGTGAGATCCTTATGTTTGGCAATAACACGGTAAACAGCTTCTTTACAGGCCTCTTCAGGAGATCTTCCGTTCCTCATCAACTCAACAACAATAGCGGTTCCCGCAATTCTGATCACGGCTTCCCCCATTCCTGTAGCACAGGCAGCTCCCACTTCATTATCAACAAAAAGTCCGGCACCGATAATAGGAGAATCCCCTACCCTGCCATGCATTTTAAAGGCCATTCCGCTGGTGGTACAGGCACCCGACAAATTTCCTTTTTCATCTATGGCCAGCATACCAATGGTATCGTGATTCTCAATATTGATTACTGGCTTATATTTTGATTCTATTTTCCATTTTTCCCAGACTTTTTTGGCTTTAGGAGTTAAAAGATTGGTAGTTTTAAAACCCTGTTCAACTGCAAATTGCTTGGCACCCTCGCCGGCAAGCATCACATGTTGTGTCTTTTCCATCACTTTTCTGGCAACAGAAATCGGGTTTTCTATATCCTGTAAAAATGCTACTGATCCACATCTGTTATTTTCATCCATAATACAGGCATCAAGAGTAACAAATCCATCTCTGTCGGGTAATCCGCCCAACCCTACGCTCATATTATCAGGATCAGATTCGGTTACACGAACCCCTGCTTCAACGGCATCAAGAGCTGAACCATTTTTTGAAAGAATCTTCCAGGCAGCTGCATTGGCAGCCATACCATGTTTCCATGTGGATACTACAATGGGTTTTGTGATTTTTTTTGGAGATACCGGAGTTTCGGTTTTATCTGACTTCTCTGAAGCCATCACTGTTTTGGTAAGTAATGCGGCACTTCCCAAAGCGGAAAGTTTGATAAATTTTCTTCTGCTTTTCACGATAAAATAATTTTATGTGAATTACGTAAATTTTTCAGCTATTTCAAAATATTACAGGTTAATAATTCCCTAAAAAAATCAGTCAGCTTTAGAAATTTCTGTTTTATTATCGCGTTTCAGGTGGTAAATGTTCATGATAAATATAAACATATTGGCAATCATAACCGGATAAGATTCAATAAAGTATCCATAAACAACAAAAGTAATACAGCCTATGGTATTGACAAGCCTGAGATATTTTACATTTCTGAAAATAAAGGAAA
>QNYL01000303.1 GCA_003973375.1 Flavobacteriia bacterium | reverse complement strand
ATTATATTGTTTTTAGATTTTACAATCCCAAGAAAGAATCATCTAAAACCAGTTTTGAAACACCGGCCAGACGGCCATCAACATAAACAATAATAGGATAAGTTCCCTTTTCATATTTTTTACCTTTCCTTTCTACAAAAATCACTACATCCAATTCGGCATTTTCATAATTCACAGTAGTCTGTTCAGTGTATTTTATTTCGGTACTGTCTTTCAATATCGTTGTTCCTTTAGCATTGATTACTCTACCCTTTGGGTCTTTCAAAACTATAAAGGCATCTTTATCACCTGGAGTTGCAATTTTATTTTCCATCAATCTGAATTCCAGTTTAATGGCATCGGTTTTTTGGGCTTTATTTGTCTCAGTGTATTTTCCGTTAGAACGCATTTTTAATGCAGTAACTTTAATATCTTTTATGTTTAATGCACTTCCGATCTCAACTTTTTTGGCAAGCTTCTGATTTTGAGACTTTAAAGTGTCGTTATAAACAGTTTGAATATTCAGCTGATTTGTGATACTGTCCTTTTCATCAATCAGTACATTAGAGATCATTTTTAATGAATCCACTTCATCCAGCAGATGTTCATTAATAGCTTCTAAACGTTTTAACTGATTTCGATATCTTCTTAAAATAGAAGAATTTATACTTTTTAGATTTTTTACTGAATCTTTTAAAGCAATGATTCTGTTTTTTTCTATGGTAAGTGAGTCGGACAAGGAAGTATTTTCTGAAATGGCTATATCATATTTATCTTCCATGGCTGTTAAATTTCCAATAATCTGTTCCTTTTCATCCTGTAAAAACTTTAGGGCTTCCTTGTGATCCCTGCTTTGGTAAAAAGTATATCCGATAAGCCCGAATAACAGAATGGTCAGGATAATAATTAAAATTTTACTGTTTGAATTAGATTTGTTATCTTCCATAATATTGGGTTTATTTAAATTAATCGTAACTTATATAACGTAAAAAATTATAAAAATTGTATAAGAAATAATTTTTTTTAATTAATTTTTTCAGATTTTTATAAAAATCATGTAAATATACATCTAATGGAGCTATCAATCAAAAATTTAGTACATATTTTCTTTCCGGAAAGATGTGTTATTTGCGAAAGGCAATTACTTAAAAGTGAAAAAACACTTTGTGTTGTTTGCAGGCATGAGCTTCCCTTAACAGGATTTACCAATGAATCTGATAATGAGATGGAACGTTCGTTTACCGGTCGTTCCAGGATACTGGCGGCAACAGCATTATTATATTTTTACAAAAAAGGTTCCGTTCAAACGTTGATCCATGAACTTAAATATCGCGGACATCAGGAAATTGGAACTTTTCTTGGTAAATGGCTGGGTGAAGAGATCAGATCTTCTAAAAGATTTAAAGTGCCTGAAATGATTGTTCCGGTGCCTTTACATCCGAAGAAGTTAAAAAAAAGGACCTACAATCAGGTTGCTGAGTTTGGAAAATCCTTGTCAGAAACTTTGAATATTCCCTTTGTTGAAAGTGTATTGAAAAGAAATATCTATACCGAAACTCAAACGTATAAGCACCGAATAGACCGTTTTCAAAATACCAAAAACATCTTTGAAGTAAACGATCTAAGAACTTGTCAGGGAAAACATATCCTGCTCATCGATGATGTTCAGACCACGGGGGCTACTCTTGAAGCCTGTTGTAATGAGTTGCAAAAGATTCCCGGAATAAAGATCAGTATTGCCACCATGGCATATACCCCGTAAAAAGTTTTATAAACCTTAAATATATTGTTACTTTGCAACAATTATTTTAAAAAAATCTATGCGCTATATATTGCTTATTCTGATCTTTACAATTCTTTCAGGCTGTGCCAGAAGGTCAAGGCCTGACGGGGGACCAAAAGATGAAGATAAACCGATCATGGTAAAGGCCAAGCCTGATTTTGGAAGTACACATTTTAATGCAGATGAGATCAAGATCTATTTTGATGAGTATATCAAATTAAAAGATCTGAATAAACAGCTGATCATTTCTCCGCCATTAAAATATCCTCCCATTGTTATGCCGCAGGGGACTCCCAGTAAGTATATTACAATCAAAATATTAGATACTTTAAGAGAAAATACAACCTATACTTTTAACTTTGGCTACAGTGTTATTGATAATACCGAAGGTAATGTGCTTGAGAACTTTAAATATGTAATTTCAACCGGAGATTATATAGATTCATTAAAAGTTACCGGAACAATAAAAGATGCTTTTAGCAGAGAACAAAATGAGAATGTGATCCTGATGCTATATCCTGTAGAAGGAGAATTTAACGATTCTATTGTTTTTAAAGAAAAACCAACCTATGTAGGTGCTCTCTTGGACAGTATCAATTTTGAGATCTCCAATATTAAAGAAGGTAAATATGCTTTAATAGCTCTGAATGACAAAAGCAAGAATTATAAATACAATCCTAAAGAAGATAAAATTGGTTTTTATCCCAATATAATCACTGCGCCTACTGATACTACTTATAATCTGGTTTTGTTTAAAGAGATCCTGCCTTTTAAATTTTTTAGAAGACCTAAAGAAGTAAAGAAAGGGCATATTCTGTTTCCTTATGAAGGAAAACCTGACAGTTTAAAGATAGAAGTCTTTCCGGAGGATAAAAAGATCAGTTCATTGATTACTTTTGAACAAGGAAAAGACAGCCTTCATTACTGGTTTAAGAATTACAAGAAAGATTCGATAAGTTTTATTGTAAGCAGGAATGCTTATAGAGATACCCTGAAGGTTAAATTGAAATCGGAAGAGATGGATACTTTAAGGATTTCCTCGGGAATTACAAAAGGTTTTGACCTTAGAGATACTTTAAATGTTTTAAGTAATACTCCTGTAATTAAGATTGACACCTCTAAAATTGTCTTGATGAATAAAGATTCATTAAAGCAAAAATTTAATGTTTATCAGGACAGAAATAAACAAAAACTTTATATAGATTTTGAAAAAGAATACGATCAAAAATATTATCTCGATCTGTTTCCGGGAGCTGTTACCGATTTTTTTGGAATTGAAAATGATACGTTAAAGATCAATTTTTCTACCAAAAGGCCTTCGAATTACAGTTCAATTTATCTTACCTTAAAGAATTTAAAAAGGTATCCGGTTATTGTACAGTTGATTACTAAAGATGGTAAAGTTGAGGCATCGCAATATGCCGAATCAGCTAAAGAGGTCAAATTTGAAAACATTAATCCTTCCAATTATATGGTAAGGATTATTTATGATGACAACAAGAATAAGAGATGGGATACCGGAAATTACCTGAAAAAGATCCAGCCGGAAGAGGTTTATTATTTTAAACTTTTGATAGAAGCACGTGCCAACTGGGAAGTTGTGGAAACACTTGAATTGTAAATTCAACTTACTTAGAATCAGTTCTTCACGATGATCTTCCCAAGAATAGCAAAAGGGGTGCAATAAGATTTTCTAAGATAAAAAATCAGTCTTATCTTGGTAACTTGATATAGTAAAGTTTACGAGTCTTGTTGTTGAGTTTATTCTCACGTAACCAAGGATTTAAGATCTTTAATTCCTTGTAATTGATGTTTTGATCTTTGGCGAAATCGGCAAGATTTGTAATGGCGGTATCTACTTTAACCTCTCTTGTAGGCATCATTCTGTAAAGAACTTCTTTATCAAAAATAAAACCATATTTTGAAGGGTGGTTAAGGATTTCCTTAACGGCTACAATACGGGGAACATACCTTGAAGTTTCATCGCCAAGCAGCAGATCGTAATAATCACTGACTTTTTGTCGAACGATCTGTTTGTCAATTCCACTCATACCTGCATTATAAGCCGCCGCAGCAAGAGTCCAGTTTCCGAATTTCTCATGTGCTTCCAGTAAGTATTTACAGGCGGCCTCAGTTGATTTTTCAAGGTTATATCTTTCGTCTACATTGTTGTTAACTTCCAAACCGTATTCTATAGCTGTTTTGGGCATCAGCTGCCAAAAACCTTTTGCTCCGGCCGGAGAAGTGATATTTTGTAATCCACTCTCGATCAATGCCAGATATTTAAAATCATCAGGGATACTATTTTTTCTTAAGATAGGTTCAATGATGGGGAAATATTTATTGGCCCTTTTAAGGAAGAGGAGTCCGTTAGACTGCCAGTAGGTATTTACAAGTAATTCGCGGTCGATGCGCTCATGTACGTCATTTTTATTCAGAGGCACCTTTTCTCCACAAAAACTAAGATTGTCCGGTATTTTTAATGCTTTGATCTCATAAAGATCACTGGTATTTTTAGAAGGATTATTATCGGGATGATTGATAGAATTGATAAAGAATACAAAAATTAAAGCCAATCCGGCAACAGTCAATATGAGGGGAGCATTTTTCATACGGGTCATTTTTTTAGTTAAAAGGGAGAATCAAATATACGAAATTTTTTGGCATTTCTGTCCTTTTCAGTGATAATAGGGTGGTCAACCTCCCAGTTGATGTTCAATAACTCATCATTCCACAGCAACGCATCTTCCGATTCTTTATGATAATATTCGGAGCATTTATAAAGAATAATGGTGTTATTTTCCAGACTGAGAAATCCGTGTGCAAAGCCTTCAGGTATGAAGAATTGCTGTTTGTTTTCTGAGGTCAGGATAAGTTTGTAATGTTTTCCATAGGTTTTGGAATCTTTACGGAGATCAACTACTACATCGAGGATACTACCGGAAATAACGCGTATCAATTTAGCTTGTGCAAAAGGAGGATTTTGAAAGTGTAGGCCTCTGATCACTCCTTTTTGTGACCGGG
>QNYL01000213.1 GCA_003973375.1 Flavobacteriia bacterium | reverse complement strand
TCAGATGAATAAAGAGTCATCAGATGAATAAAATTTATATAAAGAAATAAGCTGTTTTATTGTTTTGAGTTTGTTGTTCTGTGTTAGTTCAGAAAGAGAATTGTATGAACAAATTTCAAATCAATAATTCTCTATCCATTCATCAGATGACTAACAATCACAGTGAAAAGAGTCATCAGATGAATATCATATTTTCCAATGGTTTTGTACAGAATTTTAAATCTTAAATTTTGAATTCTTCCGACTTCTGGCTTCCGACTTTTGGTAAATAAATTTAGAATTTTAAATAAATGTAGATCAGTGTATTACTTCTTGGTAAGTTTCACATCCACATCAATCCCCACATCACTCCAGGTCTTACTGATACCGTCTTTAGATTTATGTTTTTCAGAACAAACATCATTTAAGGCTTTTACCGCAGCCTGAGCCTGCCAGTTGTTCAGATCAATTGAGGTATTGATATGGATATTATCTCCGGTTAGTGTATAAGTTACGGGTACCTCTTTTTCAAGTCCGTTTAAAGACAGTGTTGCGGTACCTTTATTGTTTTCATCCAAAGTGATTTTGCCCTGAATTGAAAGTGTATTTTTCATATTTCCGAACAGGAAGTTTACCAGTTTGTAATCGCGGATAGAATCTTTACTAAAAATGCTCGCCACAGGGATCTTAAATTTAAGATTGTTGATTGCTTTTTCAGGACTTTCGGCAGCTTTAGCATTAAGGATCTCCACCTCTTTAAAAGTACCTTTAACAGGAATCTTTTCGGTAGTTTTGTAGCCTGTCCAGTTTATTTTTACATCCTTGCTCAGAACTGTATACATGGCTTTGGTGCCGGCATCTTTATTTTCGACTTTTTTCTCTTCTTTTTTACAAGAATAGATAGATATTAAAAGTGTTAGAAATAAAAACAGAATTGATTTTTTCATAATAGTAGTTATTACTTGATTGTTATATTATTATATTTTTCTACGAGTTCGATATACTTTTTTTTGGCTTCTTCCGGATTGAGCTGACTTACCTGAAACCACGCATTCAGTTTAAAGGCATTTCTCAGTTCATTATCTCCGGAGGGATTATAAAATGGAGTATTGATCGTTGCTTGTTTGTAGTAGGCATAGAATTGCAGCATCACATCAGGTGGCAATTTTTGTGTCATCGATGAGGCAATCTCATAGGCTTTCTGAAATCTTTTGTCTATATCTTTTTCCTCCATTACATTTAAAGAGATGCAATTATTGTTTTTCCTCCAACGGTTTTCTCATTGAGCTTAACATGAACTTTCATATCAAGCGGGATATAGATGTCAATACGAGAGCCAAATTTAATAAAACCGGCATCTGTACCCTGTTCAACTTTCTGACCTATCCGGGCATAATTTACAATCCTGCGGGCAATTGCACCTGCAACTTGTCTGTACATAATCTTTCCAAGTTTTTCATTCTCTACAACAATACTTGTCCGTTCATTTTCTTCTGAGGATTTTGGGTGCCATGCTACCAGATATTTACCCGGATGATATTTACTGTAGATCACTTTACCCCCAAGCGGATAACGGGTAACATGAATATTCAGAGGCGACATAAAAATAGAGATCTGTCTACGTTTGTCTTTAAAGAATTCTTTTTCAACAACTTCTTCAACAACCACTACCTTACCATCGGCAGGTGCAATAATACCCTCTTCCTGAAAATTAGTAACTCTTTTCGGATTTCTAAAGAAATACAGGATTAAAAGATACAGGATCAGGAATGCGATCATGATAAATTTTTCAAACCAGAAATTATCTATAAGTTTCTCGGTAAGGAGTATGATCACCACCAGAATGAGGGAGGATATTACTATAATTTTATGTCCTTCTTTATGAAACATCTATAAAGTTAAAAATAAATAAACAAAAATAAAAGGGGAAACAAAGATAATGCTATCCAGCCGATCTAAAAATCCTCCGTGTCCGGGAATAAAATTACTGCTGTCTTTTAATTTAGCCTGTCGTTTAAACATAGATTCTGTTAAGTCTCCCAAAACTCCAAAAATTCCAACAATACCTGCCATTACCATCCAGTGCTGAAGGCTCATTCCAAAATATTTTGACAGTATGTATCCGGCTACAAAAGTAAAGAAGAGTCCTCCAAAGAATCCCTCAATGGTCTTGTTGGGAGAAACTCTTTCTATCAGTTTGTGTTTCCCGAAATTCTTACCGATAAGATAAGCAAAAACATCATTACTCCAAATCAGAATAAATACACCAATAATTATAGTATAATTGTACGTTTTTTCATTATTTAGATAAGGAATAAGGATCAAAAGAGAAAAAGGAATGATGATATAAATCAAACTTAAAAAAATCCTTCCCAGATACTGTATAGCGATCTTTCTCGATGAGACCAACGCAGTTATAAAAGTAAAAAACAGTACCGTTGTAAAGAATGCAACAATGATCTTTTGTAAAATATCTTCTTTCAGGTGTATTGAATTGGTATTGGAAATAATAGCTGATGAGAAAGAGGTGACTGCAAGTATATAAGGGTAAATACTCCTTTGTTCGATTATCTTTGAGAACTCATACAGACTGAAGATCATAAAGACAAAAAACAGGCTGTAAAAGTATAAGGGGCCAAAATAGGAAGATGCAATTATCAAAACTGCATAAAGCAGACCAAAAATAATACGTTTTACGAAAATATTCATAGTTAAAGATCTTCTAAAAGTAGTAAATACAAAGATTTAGCATTGGTGTTACCATAGCTCATAAAATCGGACCCTTCTTTATCGGGGGTGTAATTTTTAACCGAACTGACTATGGTTGGTGAATTGGATTCTGCTCTTGCTCTTACGGCCATTACTCCTTCACGTATCGACTTTACCATTTGACTTGTTTTACCAAATACTATAAAATCAGCCGGTAGATCCTTAAGTTTTTTACCTTTTAGCTGTTTGGAAGAGAACATAATGCTGCCGTCATCTGCAGTTAAAGCCTCACAAACCGTAAAAAAAGGAAGATTATGAACAATTTCCTGTGTTTTGGCACTTTTTATTTTGGTAAGAAACTTATTCAGATCATCATCAAAACAAACCATGTTGTTCCATTTGTTTTCCTTAAGAATCTGTAAAAGATTTTGTTCAAGTTCTTTTATATCTTGACAGTACAGGAATTTACCACCTTTGGAGATGAAGTTTTTAACAAAAAGTTCATCTAAAGGTAAAGCATCAATATTGCTTGAAGCTACTGATGGTTCTGTTTTCTCTTCAGTTTCTTTTAGTGATGTTATGTTTTGGATTAGTTTCTTAAAAAAATTCATTGATCAAATTAATTACTCAAATGTACGAAAACAAATTATTTTCTGGTACTATCCGCTGTATTTTCCTCTTTTGGAGGAGCAGAACCATCTTTTTCTTTATTTTCTTTATCAGAATCAGACTTCTTTTTTGTTGTTTCTGCCTTTTCTGCCTGAGTATTATTTGTTGAATCGTCTTTTTTATCTTTTCTTTTTACAAGAATTCTCTCTTCGAAAGTTCTTTTTCCAAAGATATTGATCAGGTCATCCTCAAAGATCACTTCTTTTTCAATCAGAATCTCAGCCAGTTTGATAAGTTCGGGTTTGTGTTTCTCAAGTATATCAATAGCTCTTTGGTATTGATCTTCTATGATCTTGGAGATCTCCTCATCTATAATTTCTGCTGTTTTCTCACTGTACGGATTGTTAAAATTGTATTCTGACTGTCCCGAAGAATCATAATAGGTGATATTACCGATCTTTTCATTCAATCCGTAAACAATTACCATGGCTTTGGCTTGTTTGGTAACTTTTTCCAGATCATTCAGAGCTCCCGTTGAGATCTTATTGAACATCACTTTTTCTGCAGCTCTTCCGCCTAAGGTGGCACACATTTCATCCAGCATCTGTTCTGTTTCCACAATTTGTCTTTCTTCAGGCAGATACCAGGCAGCTCCC
The DNA here is from genome assembly GCA_003973375.1 of Flavobacteriia bacterium. Lineage (GTDB taxonomy): Bacteria > Bacteroidota > Bacteroidia > Flavobacteriales > Flavobacteriaceae > Namhaeicola. The sequence continues at coordinate 836 of QNYL01000213.1, read as the reverse complement.
AAAGATTTACCGCGCGGTACAATGGTCACTTTTACAAGCGGTGCCGCATGTTCGAGCATCCAGCTAACGGTGGCATGTCCTGCTTCATGGTATGCGATGGTTCTTCTTTCTTTTTCGGTAATGATCTTGTTCTTTTTCTCAAGTCCGCCAATAATACGGTCAACAGCATCAAGAAAATCCTGATGATGAACGCTTTTCTTTCCATTTCTGGCAGCTACCAGTGCAGCTTCGTTACAAACATTTGCTATGTCAGCACCGGAAAAACCGGGAGTTTGTTTGGCCAGGAAATCAAGATCAACGTCTTTATTAAGTTTTAAAGGTTTTACATGAACCTCGAATATTTCTCTTCTTTCATTTTTATCGGGCAGATCCACATAGATCTGTCGGTCAAAGCGACCTGGACGGAGGAGAGCAGGGTCAAGGATGTCGACTCGGTTAGTGGCAGCCAGCACCACCACTCCGGTCTGCGTGTTGAAACCTGTCGGTAAAAGCCCACACTGAGATCACACTGAGAATACATTCCCTTGCACGGCACAGGACACAAAATACTGAAAGTCTCAAATGACACGTTGTGTATTGGGTGGTTCAGGTGGGGTTGTTACCTTCAATAACTTTTGCCTGGCATCGCTTAAGTCCCTTGGCTGCTTTTACTTCCAGTGTGTACTTGCTTCACAATGGAAGGCAAATTTTACACTGCCAACTTTAAAGGCATTTTTGGAGGCCTGTAGTCAGAGTGTGTCTGGTAACAAGCAATAACGTGTTGCTTGTGCTATAGGATGCCCCAAAAGGCATTTTTCCATGAAATCGTGATCTTCAGGTCAGCCAAAAAATGGTGC
>QNYL01000026.1 GCA_003973375.1 Flavobacteriia bacterium | reverse complement strand
GAACCGGAAGGGAAATCAAAATAACCGGTGGACAGCGTATAATTTTCAATAGTAATTTCGTAAACATTACTATCCGGATCCAGCCTGTCTTTAAAAACCAGATCAATAATAAGTTTCCCGTCGCCATCATTTCCGTTAAAATTCATTGTCCACTCGTAAGAACCCAGATCCGTATTATAATCCTTTGTTATTCGCATTAAATAAGTTCCTGTAAATTTCCCTGTACTGTCAAACAGATAAGTTGCTTCCAGAGGATTCGGCCCGGGAATAGGGAAGATCGAAACATGGTCAGGGTTTGGCTGACCAGAAATCTCATTTACAAAACGAATTCTGACCTTTTTAGATTCCTGCTTCCAGTCGGGTTCTGAAACTATAGGAATTTCCTTCCCGTCGATCAAATACTTATTGTCAGGAGCTGCTACAGTAATAGTAATGCTCTCTGTATCTTCCCCCTGATTGTTCTTTACCACCTGTGTTATGGTATAAGTATGATCTTCTAAGAAAACAACAACCGAAAGATCATCACTCATGGCAAATTCCCCTCCTGAGATCTGATAGGCTTTTGAGGTACTTCCCGATGATTTATCTGTAAGAATTACCCTGTCCCATTGCGTTGGACTCTCATCACTTAATGTAAAACCTGCACTTGGCGGTGTTTGATCGTCGGAAGAGCAGCCAATAAAAAATATCATCAAGAATGATAATAAAAAAAGTTTTTTTATATTTTTTATGCCTCTATTCATTTCATTGTAATTTATCTTTTCGTCTGTGTCATATCATCTGCAACCACTAAAATATATTCAGCTATTTCATTTTTCTCGTCTTTGGTCATCTCATCCCATTCTGATTTAGTTACAGTAGTGATCGATTTGATTTTTAACCCTGGGTGTATCTTATTGATCCACCAGATAATTCCTTGTTTGTTATTAGAATGATAGGAACCTTCTATATGGAAAAGAAAATCACCTTTTTTAAAGTTCTTTAATGAAAAATGCGCCATGGTTGCATCTTTCGAAGCCTGAGCAGTTTGAATATTGAGCATATTTGGCGGTACATGTCCTCCCATATTCTCGGCCATTTCGGCATAGGCTTTAACTGTTGGATCAAAATATTTTTCCAGATCCGGACCGATCATAGCACGGGCTTCCGGACTCAGTTTCTTTAAAACCTCAATACCTCCTTTATTGATCATAGAAGCATATCTCCGTGGAATATTGGTAGCTATAAAACGCAATTTATTTTTCTTGGCAAATTCTACCAAAGGCCTGTAATCGGTATTATAATTTCCCCACATCTGTGTCATTTCCGGTATCATCTTCTTTTCCGGATAGAATCCTGCCAGGTATTCATTCATCACAAGTTGATTTCCATTCTCGAACATTTCGGCTCCAAAGAACATTTTGTCTCCTTTGATCTTGTAAAAACTTTTAGCCAGTTCCAGTTGCATCCAGTGTGAGATCGGATTGGTATGATATTCTCCAAAGAAAACCATATCACTCTTGGCCAGATCTTTAACCATTTTATCGTATTTGGCAAGCTTACCTTTGTTATTGTACAGTTGATAAGCGGGCTTATCCTGGGCATAGGTCAGTCCGGTAAAAATTAATATTGCCAAAAGTGTTAATTTAATTTTTCTCATCTGCATTGATATTTATATTTTTTATTGTGTTTGTAAAGATATTAATATATTCTTCATTTTAATGATTTGATTTGCCAGGTTTGCTTTCAGGCTGATACAGGGATCCTGAAGCATCTGATCAGCCATATAAGCCGTAATTCATTCATACAAGTTACTTTCGTCATCTTTTATAAACAGTTACCCCAGTAATTGTGTAGCAATTCATGTAGATATAAAGTATAAATGATCCAGATAAATCTCAACACTTTTTTGCTAAGAAGAATAAAAGAGGGTATACCGTAACCGGTTTGTTAGAAATTTTCTGCCTGTGCAAATTTTTATAAGGATATTAAGATCAGGGAAACCCACAAATATCATCGCCCACTCAGATGGTTTTATTATTTAAATAAAGAATCTCAGAAAAAGAAAAAAGTATTGCTTAAGATTCTTCCTCAGGCACATATTCAAGAATATCACCCGGTGTACAATTCAATTCCTTACAGATCTTTTCAAGGGTTGAAAACCTGATTGCCTTGGCCTTACCGCTTTTTAAAATAGATAGATTGGCAATAGTAATACCTATCCTTTCCGAAAGTTCGGTCAGCGACATTTTATTCTTTGCCAATTGCACGTCAAGGTTGGTTACTATGGCCATAATTATATGGTAAGGTCTTGTTCTTCTTTTAATTCTACTCCCCGCAAGAAAACGATACTGATTACAAAAACAATAATCCCAAGAAGAATAGTCTGATAATCAAAATGGAATTCACTCTTGATCACAACATTTTCTATACTGATACTTCTGGAGATCATTTTATCTGTAAAATAATGAATCACCTCCGGAACGATGGCCAGGGCAATAATAGAATAACCAATATTTTTAATTAATTTTCCGTTTTCGGGAATAAAAAAGTTATCAGAAGTAAGATTTTTCAGAATCTTTCGCAGGAAATAAAAAATAAGCAAATACATAACAGAATCGATAAATGCTGCGAGAATCCTGAAATAAATAAAATTCTGGTTCAAAGAATCTGCATGCAATCTTCCTTCTCCATTAGTAAGTTTCATTTTATAGGCCTGTCCGTCGTGCATTAGGGGTTGTATAAAATCGATACTTTTAAAATGTATCTTAAAACCCCTTAAAATATCTGTATTGATAAAATCAACATGAAAAACCAATAACAAGGTATATACAACCAATAAGAGAACGAACAGAATTTGTAATACCCAGAATATATTGATAATTGATTTGCTAATGACCAATAATTTGCGATTTTCCAAAATATACGGTTTTATTTGTATTGTAATATTATATAAAAAATATATCAATACAAAAGAAAGAATATAAAATTGAGAAACAAAGCTAATTTATATTATTTTTAAGGTTTTAAATACAAACGCTTACAACTATGAAAACTTTATTCAAACTGTTTTTGCTGTTTACGATTATTAATCTGACAGCCTGTTCAAGTTCACAATCCTTCAATCAGTTTTATAACAATCATAAGAATGATGATCATGTAGCCTCTTTTCAGGTACCCGGATACCTAAGGTCTTTGCTTAGAAATGCATCTCCCGAGCTGAACAACCTCTTCAAAAACGTAAAAGATTTTAAATCTATTACCTTTAGCAACACTACACCTCAGCAAAATGAACAGATCATCAACGAGATTAATTATATCACTCGAAACAATACTGATGTGGTGAGAAAGAATGAAGGAAATGAAAGATTTTTGATCTCTGTAAAGGAAAAAGGAGATCGTATCAAAAATGTAATTCTATACAAGAACAACGGAAGCAAGCATAATATTCTCTATTTAAAAGGTAATTTTGATGCTGAAAGGATTAGAGAACTGGCTAAGGAACACAAATTTGATAGTCTTTACGAATAAGCTTCTCGGGAACAGTTTCCGGTATAAGACAAATATTTTAAGACAAAGAAATTGTTTTGATAAACAAATTGAATTACTCAAATTTGCAGGCGCTAAATATTGAACTTTCCTACCCTTCAAATATAATTAATCAAATGAGAAAAGAATTACTTCTCTTAATTATAATTTTAAAATTAGGCCTAATCAAAGCTCAGGTAATTGATATAGAACACTTACGCGTTGAAGCCGATACTCTTGGATTTGCCGGATCTGTGGGAATGAATTTGCAAATTACCAAAAACACAAAAAATATTCTTTTCTTTGGAGGTACAGTGTACGTTCAGTACAGAAACGGACGGCATCTTGCCTTGTTTTTAAACAACACTTCTTATAAAAAAGTAAATGATGCCGCCATTATCAATAAAGGAACGAATCACCTGAGATATAATTACAAGTTAAATGAACATATTACACTGGAAGCACTTTTACAGGCCCAGTACAATTCTATCTCAAAAATAGATCAAAGGCAGCTGATCGGTGCCGGGCCTCGTTTTAAACTTGCCGAAAAGGAAAAATATAAATTTTTTTTAGGAACAATTTTTATTTTTGAACATGAAAAGATCAACAATCCACCTGTTGAATATCATGATGATTTCCGGTTTAGCGGATATCTTTCGGTAAGGTATTTCGCAACGGACAATGTAACCATTACAAGTACTACCTTTTATCAGCCTAGATTAGATAAGTTTTATGATTACAGAATATTCAGTTATAATTCTATCTCTATCAAACTTATCAAAAAACTATCTTTTAAGCTTACCTATACCATAAGCTATGATACTTATCCAGCAGAAGAAATTCCAAAAACACAATACGACCTGCTCAATGGAATTGTATATGTATTTGACTGATTTTGCAGTAATATTTATTACTTACTTATTTTCAATGTTTTACATAAATTCTTAAAATTTAGCTTTTCAAATAATTATTTTTCAATCATCTGTAAAATATCCTATTATTTTTCAATCTTTTTAACAATATAAAAAAAGTTACTGCGTTGTATTATCTCAGAAGTTTTATTTAATAAAACTTGGGAAAATTGTTATTGTTAAAGAAAAGACTCTTTGTTAATTCAGAGAGTTTTTTTTATGCCTAAAAAACTCATGGTTTTCATTGATTTTTACCCTCCATAGCAATATAAAAAAATAAATGGCGTTGTATTATCTCAGAAGTTTTTATTTAATAAAACTTGGGAAAATTGTTATTGTTAAAGAAAAAACTCTCTGTTAATTCAGAGAGTTTTTTGATTTACAGGTTTA
>QNYL01000220.1 GCA_003973375.1 Flavobacteriia bacterium | reverse complement strand
TCAAATCCGGAAATAAAATCTTGTTAAAAGGAGGAAAGGAAGCCATCCATTCCAATAAGGCCATTGTTCAACTGTGGCATCAGGCACTTGAAGAAAATGGTATCGATAAGAATTGGGTACAATACCTGAATTATAAGCGTGAAGAGACCCGGAAATTTCTTAAAAATCCTGATCAAAAGATCGACCTGGTTATTCCCCGGGGAGGCGAAAAACTCATCACTTTTGTTAAAGAAAACGCGAGCTGTCCGGTAATTGTCAGTGGCCGAGGAAACAATTTTATCTATATCCATCCGGATGCAGATCAGGAAAAAGCCATTGATATTATTGTCAATGCCAAAACAGCAAAGATCTCGGCCTGTAATGCTTTAGACAAGGTACTGATCAATTCCAATCTGGAAGGCTTTGATGCCTTTATGGAAAAACTGATCAAAAGATTAAAAGAATTTCAAGTAGAAATTCTTGGAGATGAGATCACATCAGAATTTGAAGGAATATCCGAAATTACGGATGAGAAGATTTGGTATGAAGAATTTCTCGATTATAAAATCGTGATTGCAATGGTTTCATCGGTGGAAGTTGCCATAGCAAAGATCAACAAATACAGCGGAGGGCATTCAGCGGCTATTATCTCAGAAAGTAAAGAGGCAGCAGATATATTTTTAGAATCAGTAGATTCGGCGGCAGTGTATCACAATGCTTCCACCCGGTTTACCGATGGTTTCCAGTTCGGGCTTGGCGGAGAGCTGGCGATCAGCACCGATAAACTGCATCACCGGGGCCCAATGGGAATGCAGCATCTTGTAACCAACAAATGGTATATAAAAGGCGATGGACAAATCAGATAAAAAAAGAATTCTTTTAAAAATAGGAAGCAATACGCTTACCCGAGAGACTGATCAGATCTCAAGAGGAAAAATTGAAGATATTGGTCGTCAGATCTATGAATTGCGCGATAAATATGAATTTATCATTGTTAGTTCAGGAGCTATTGCGGTGGCCAGGCAATTTGTAAATCTGGAAAGTATGGGAAAGAATATTAAGGAAAAGCAGGCTTTGGCAGCCATTGGTCAGCCTCACCTGATGAGGATCTTTCAGGAGAATTTCAGGGAACTGGGACTTTTCACCTCACAATGCCTTCTTTCCTATAATGATTTTGAGAAAGAAAGTTCTAAAGAAAACATTTTCAATACGATTAATATTCTGGTTGAAAATAATTATATTCCCATTATCAATGAAAATGATACCGTTGCCACGGATGAGATTCAGTTTGGAGACAATGATAAACTGGCAGCACTTACAGCTACACTGTTAAAAGTGGATCTGGTGATCTTTGCTTCCAATACCAATGGAATCTATACCCGGTCGTCGATGGAAAATGGTGAGAAAATAACAATTGCTGAGGTGCATGATGTGAAAGAACTGAAAAAAGAGATTGCTGACGGGAAATCCTCTCACGGAACCGGAGGGATGGAATCGAAAGTGGATGCTGCAAAGATCTTACAGCAAAATAATATTGAGACCTGGCTGGTCAACGGACTGGAAGATAATTTTATAGTCAATGCCATGGCCGGGAAGTCAGAGTTTACAAAGATCATAAACAAATAAGTTGTTTAAAACATAAAAATTATTCTATATGAATTATTTATCAATAAAAGACATAGATGATCTGTCCGGCTGGGTGCAGGAAGCTATTGCGTTAAAAAAGGATCCTTTAAAATATCAGGATCTGGGGAAAAATAAAACCATAGGATTGTTATTTTTTAATAACAGTTTACGAACCCGTTTGAGTACACAAAAGGCGGCCTTAAATCTGGGAATGGATCCTATAGTGATGAATTTTGGCAGTGAAGGCTGGGCTTTGGAACTGGAAGACGGTACCGTGATGGATCAGGGAAAATCAGAACACATCAAAGAAGCGGCGCAGGTTATTTCACAGTTTTGTGATGTGATCGCTATTCGCGCTTTTGCTTCTCTTACCGATAAGGAAAAAGATCTGAAGGAAGAGATTTTATCGGCTTTTGCCAGATATGCCACCGTTCCGGTTGTCAATATGGAGAGTTCTGTGGGACATCCTTTGCAGGCTTTGGCCGATGCGATCACAATGGAAGAGAACAAACCTGCTCACAGACCTAAAGTGGTTTTAAGCTGGGCGCCACATCCTAAGGCTTTGCCCCATGCTGTGGCCAATTCTTTTATTGAGATGATGCAGCGGCAGGAAGCTGATTTTGTAATAACGCATCCTGAAGGTTATGAATTGGATCCGGATGTGGTTAAAGACACTCCTGTTGAATACGATCAGGAACTGGCTTTTGAAAATGCCGATTTTATTTATACCAAGAACTGGAGTTCTTTTAACGATTACGGAAAGGTCATCTCTCAGGATAAAAACTGGATGATCACCGGAGATAAAATGGCAAAAACCAATCAGGCAAAGTTTATGCATTGTCTGCCGGTTAGAAGAAATGTAGTAGTAGCCGATGAGGTTTTGGATAGCGATCAGTCAATTGTCATTGAGCAGGCCAACAACCGTACTTATTCGGCACAGATCGTATTAAAAAAGATATTGGAAGCCTAAGAATGGCATGGCTGTATTAATATTATAATTCTAATTATGAAGCAAAAGCTTAAGATTATTAAAATAGGTGGAAATGTGATCAACAATAAAGAGGCATTGACTTCTTTTTTATCAGATTTTTCCAAAATTAAAGAGCATAAGATCCTCGTTCATGGAGGTGGAAAAAGAGCCTCCGAGATGATTAAGGATCTGGGGATGAAACCTAAAATGATCAATGGAAGGAGGGTTACCGATGAGGCTACTTTAGAGATCGTTACCATGGTTTATGCCGGTTTGCTGAATAAGAATATCACGGCAGAATTACAAAAAAATAATTGTAATGCTATCGGACTTTCGGGTGCTGACGGAAATACCATACGAGCTCATAAGCGTATAGTAAAAGATATTGATTACGGTTTTGCCGGAGATGTTGATGAAGTGAATCCTGAGGTGATCAAAGTATTGGTTAATAATGGTTTAGCCCCTGTTTTTTGTGCCATTACCCACGATAAGAACGGACAATTGTTAAATACCAATGCCGATACCATTGCAGCCGAACTGGCCAAAGGAATGAGTGCTGATTTTGAAGTGGAACTGATCTATTGTTTTGAAAAACTGGGGGTTTTGGCTGATGTGAATAATGATGCTACCCTGATTGAAAACATTGACTTTATCATGTTAAGTTTTTTAAAGAAGGAAAATATTATTTCCGAAGGAATGTTGCCAAAGATCGATAACTGCTATAATGCTTTACAGCATGGGGTAAAGAAGGTGATCATCGGGAAACCGGAGTTGATCAGCGATAAAAGCATAAAATATACAACGCTGATCTTATGATAAAAGAACTCACACAAAAAGCAACAGATCTTTTAAAAAATCTGATCGAAAAGCAGTCGTTTTCAGGGGAGGAAGAGGAAACGGCAGCGATGATCCAAAAATGGTTTGAAGAAAGGTCAATCCCTTTTCAACACTCCGACAATAATATATGGGCGGTAAATCAGTATTTTGATGAGAAAAAACCTACGCTTCTGCTCAATTCTCATCACGACACTGTAAAACCTAACAGAGCCTATACCCGGGATCCTTTAAAAGCTGAGATTACTGAGGGCAAATTGTACGGACTCGGGAGTAATGATGCGGGAGGAAGCCTGGTATCATTATTAGCTGCGTTCACCTATTTTTACGATAAAAAAGACCTGAAATATAATTTGTTAATGCTCGCTTCCGCGGAAGAAGAAAATTCCGGTGCGAAAGGCATACGCAGTGTTTTGCCAAAATTACCTCAGGTAGATTTTGCTGTTGTGGGAGAACCCACTTCCATGCAAATGGCGGTAGCTGAAAAAGGACTTTTGGTACTGGATTGTTATGCCAAAGGAAAAACCGGGCATGCAGCACACGGAACAGGAAAGAATGCCATTTATCTGGCTCTGGAGGCCATCAGCTGGTTTAAAAACTATAAGTTTCCTGAGGTCTCAGAAACTCTGGGAGAGGTAAAAATGACGGTAACACAGATCGATGCCGGGAAGCAGCACAATGTAATTCCTTCGGTTTGTCATTTTGTGGTGGATGTTCGAACTACCGATCGTTACTCAAATAAAGAGGTGCTTGATATCATTAAAAAGAATGCCGGAGTTGAGGTAAAAGAACGATCATTACGACATAATTCTTCATCGATCTCAACAGACCATCCAATTGTCAGGGCCGGTAAAAAACTGGGAATAAAAACATTTGGTTCCCCTACGATGTCAGATCAGACTGCCCTGGATTGCCCGTCTTTAAAGCTCGGTCCCGGAGATACTTTACGATCTCATTCCGCAGATGAATTTATTTATCTAACTGAAGTTGAGGAAGGAATAAAAACGTATATCAAGTTGTTAGAAAAGGTGGTTGAATAAAGACCTGGAGAAAAGGGATTTGCGATTAGTATAGAGAGATAGAGTAAAAGTTTACTATAGATAAATTTAAGATTGGAGGTTTAAGATTTAAAATCTTACATAGAGGATACACTTTTGTTAAGCAAACATGGAATCTCTAAAATATTAGAAAATAATAAGAAAAAAATAGACGAATAAACAAAACAACAAAATATGAAACTCTGGGATAAAGGCTTTAGTACAGATAAAAAAATAGACATTTTTACAGTGGGAAACGACCGGGAACTCGATCTGGTTCTGGCAAAATACGATGTGATCGGATCGCTGGCACATGCGCGTATGCTGCAAAAGATCGGTTTGCTGAGTAAGGAAGAATTTACAGCTGTAGAACAGGAGATCCATA
>QNYL01000041.1 GCA_003973375.1 Flavobacteriia bacterium | reverse complement strand
ATCACAAATATAAAAATTATCAAACTAAAGTCTTCGCCTGAAGGCGAGGGATTTTCTCCCATTCCCAGATTGGGACATTAAGATTTTTGATGGATTTTTGTTTTTTTAATTAAATGTAATCGACTTATTCTTGAAATTATAGAAAATACAAAGGGCAATACACAAATTGAAGCGTGAATCAGTTAAAAAAATAATATAGAGCTTGATGTGTAACTAAAGAATGCTGTAATTAAACATATTGGTATCGCTGCTTTGGATGGTGATGTATCTTTGTTTCCTGTAGTCAGGATTCTTAAAGAGAGACTATTAAAATATTTTCTTAAAAGTAAAACTGAGATTGTATGATAGTAAAGGTTCTGATGCGGTTATTGAAAAAGTATGTGGAAAACTTGGACAATCTTATACTCAAAAGTGCAGAGGAACTTTCTAATATCTTATAGAAAAACACTTTGAAAAGACTTTATAGGAATTTAAGTGAAAAAAGCCTCATCACTGAGGCTTTTTTTTATGGGTTTTATATGGTATTTATAATTTAAAGGCTTTGGCTGTTTTTTTAGGAACAGCATCTTTATGAATCATTACAGAAATTGATTTTAATTTCATATAAGTTTCAGAAATATAAATAAATCCGCCGTTTCCAACATTGGTTCCCCATGAATTTTTAACCTTGTAGTATTTGTTCCCTTTTTGATCTTTAAAAATACCACTAATATGCATCAAATGATCATCAGTAGTATTGTAATTTTCAAATTCAACTTCGCGGAAAGCAGGAGTTATGTTTAATTCTTCAACAATTTCTGTCAGACCTTTTTTACTATCATCTTTATTCTTGGGAATAAAAGCCACGCCGTTTTTTTGAGAGAATGTAGGTTCGGATACATCAACATCCAGCTCAACAGTAAATCCTTTCTTAATCGCATGATCAATAACCGAAATATATTCATCCAAAGGAAGATTATAAAAAGTACCATTCGAAAAATTGTCAGGAATACTTAAAATAAATTTTGAGTAATAGGGTTGGTGAGTAAAAGAGGTAAAGGTTATATAAGCATCCGGATCGAGCTTAGTCATTTTTAAAAACTCCATTGGAGTATAAGTTTTCCCCTTATAGGTAAATGTTTTAAGATAAGCACCGATATGCTGATCGAGAATCATCTTTGTTGGAGCCTTCCAATCAGCAACAGTGGAATCCCTTTTAATGTATTTGTCAAGAATTTTCTTAATACTCGGTACAATACCGCTGTGGTCATAATACTGCTTTCCGAAAAGTCCGCTGAAAGCCTCCTGTGGTACAAGACCGTTTGTTCTAATGGCATTCATTTCATCGTGAGCGAGTCCGCCTTCGCTAAACTGAGCTGTTCCCTGGCGCATAACGTAATTCCATGTTTTTTTATCGTAAGTTGCTCTTACAATGTACATTTCAGAAACATCAATATCCTTTCCGGAAATTCTTTTGATCTCTGATTCTATAAACGAAGTAGTTGAAAAACTCCAGCAGGTTCCGGTTCTTCCCTGGTTTTTTACTGAAGATACTGGGATGTCTACCACAGGTTTAAAATCATATTTTTGTGCAAAAAGCACCTGACTATAGACGAGCAGTCCTAAAAGAAATATTTTTTTCATAAAAGATAATTATTTAATTGCTGTTATTTATGCACAACAAAAATAGGATTATTCTTTTACAGAAATTGAAAACCTTAGGAATTATTTAATCTAAATTAATTTTGGTTTTTAATTCTTTTCCTGATTATCCTCTGCAGGTTCTTCACCGCCAACGGGCAGGCCGAGTTTTAAAGCCCTTTTCTTATCGAGTACACGTTCTATATTCTGGTAATAGGCATCGGCATTTTCATTGTCGGAACCAATTTTTGCATAACCGTTCTTGTAGTATTTAAGAGCTTTCTTATAATTGTATCCGGTTTCATAATACAAACCGATATAGTAATCCCCCAGCGGAGAGTCCGGATAGAGCCGGTTGATCATTTTACCGAATTCTTCAAGATAATTACCATCTTCTTTATCGATAATAATGGGTTCGACCATATAGATGTCATGCTCTCTTATTTTTAAGTTAGAACCAAACAGGTAGTCGATCTCAACATATTTTTTTTCTAAATATTCTATGGCCTCAGCAGGAGACATGTTGGCAATAACCTTATCGAATTCCTCTTTGCTTATACCACTGTAAGGCCGGAAAATGAGTGATAAGGCACTGGGAATAGATTGTCCGATAGAAGAAGTTTTGGTGGCTCCCTTAAAATTATCAAATTTAAAGTGAAATTTTTCTATATCGGAGAGTTTTAAAAGATTAACCACATCATTGATGGCTTTCTTTTTCTTTTTTGATTTTGTAAAATCTCCGGTACATACATAATAAAAAACGTCTTCTGTAAGTGTTTGTGTTTTTGCTTCTATTTTTTCTGCTATGCCAGGGGCATAACTCGGATTAATATTGATATAAGCATTAAAAATATGATTTGCTTCTAAAAAATAGTAATTGATGAAATTTGCTGTTATAGTATTTCCAACAATAGTTTTAAACATTGAGGTTCTGTAATTGTCATCTACAAAGGGAAGAAGTTCATCACGTAAAAAACCGTAGAACTTTGTACTTTCCTCCGTTGGTAATCCTGTGTCAATACTGTAATCACAATCGTCATAGCGCTCTTTGTGCTGATTTTGAATGATCCCAACGATAATCTGTTCAGGAGCTTCATCTGTTGAAGCAAAAAGTTTTGCGTTGGCCACATAAATATCAAAAAGATAATCGGCATCTAAAATCACAGCAACAGGATAATTCTTTTCTTTCTCAGTTTCGTAGGAATCAGGAACGTAGATCTTGATGATCCGTTCTGTATTCAGCAAGGCAGAATTAAAATTTTTAATAGTAATGTTATCCTGCGAAAAGATACTGAATGGAATAAATATAAGCAATAAAACTAATTTCTTCATAGTATTTGTTTAAAGTAGAGGCTTAATGAGATTAAAACATAAAAAGTGTTGTATTTTTTGTTAAATTCGCCACTATATTAACTATTTCAACGTAGTAAACCCCTAAATATTTTACAAAATATAACAAATTATCTGAAATGGAAACTCCAAAATGGAAAACAGTTAAAGAGTATAAAGATATTACCTATAAAAAGTACAATGGTGTAGCGAGAATTGCATTTAACCGTCCTGATGTGCGAAATGCTTTCAGACCATTGACAACCAAGGAGTTACACGAAGCTTTTTACAATGCTCAGGAGGATACCTCTATAGGTGTTGTGTTGCTTTCGGCAGAAGGTCCTTCAAGTAAAGATGGAGTATATTCTTTTTGCAGTGGAGGTGACCAGAAATCCAGAGGAGAGCAAGGATATGTTGGGGAAGACGGATATCACAGGCTGAATATTCTAGAAGTACAAAGACTGATCAGGTTTATGCCTAAAGCTGTAATTGCTGTTGTACCGGGATGGGCTGTAGGTGGCGGGCATAGCTTGCATGTGGTTTGCGATCTAACGCTGGCCAGTAAAGAGCATGCCATCTTTAAACAAACAGATGCTGATGTAACCAGTTTCGACGGCGGATATGGTTCAGCTTATCTGGCCAAGATGGTAGGACAGAAAAAAGCAAGGGAGATTTTCTTTCTTGGCAGAAATTATTCAGCTCAGGAAGCTTATGAAATGGGAATGGTTAATGCCGTAATACCTCATGATGAACTTGAAAATACTGCTTATGAATGGGCTCAGGAGATTTTGGCAAAATCACCGATCTCAATAAAAATGCTGAAGTTTGCCATGAATCTTACTGATGATGGAATGGTGGGACAACAGGTATTTGCCGGGGAAGCTACACGCCTTGCTTATATGACTGATGAGGCTAAAGAAGGTAGAAATGCTTTTTTGGAAAAGAGAAAGCCTAATTTTGAAAAGAAATGGATTCCTTAGGAGTTATGTCTTTTCGATTTAAATTTTAAGCAATTAATCATTTAAGCAATAAGGAATTAAATCATTGATATTTCTAAGAAATTAGTATAAAACAATAGAAAAAATATGAAAATTATATGTATTGGTAGAAATTATGCCAAACACATTGAAGAGCTCAACAACGAAAGACCTGTTGACCCTGTTATTTTTATAAAGCCGGATTCTGCTGTTTTACTGAAAAAAAATCCTTTTATCATTCCACCTTTTTCTCAGGATATTCATTATGAGGTTGAGGTGTTGGTTAAGATCAACAGGATTGGTAAATACATTGATGAGAAATTTGCTCCAAAATATTATGAGGAAATAGGTTTGGGGATTGACTTTACTGCAAGAGATTTGCAAAGTAAATTAAAGGCAAAAGGCTTACCCTGGGAAAAAGCTAAAGCTTTTGATGGAAGTGCTGTCATTGGTAAATTTTATCCAAAAACCGGTTTTGATCTGGAAAGCCTCAATTTTAGCTTGTTTAAAAATAATGAAATTGTTCAAGATGGAAATACTAAGAATATGTTGTGGAAGATTGATGAGATCATTGCCTATGTTTCTCAATTCTTTACTCTGAAAATTGGTGATATCATTTTTACCGGAACACCCTCAGGAGTTGGTGTTGTTAAACCGGGGGATGTATTGTCAGGTACATTGGGAAACAACAAAGCTTTTATGATCAATATCAGATAGACAGGGGATTATATTTCTTTTTAAAATACAATATTTTATAAAAATATACTTCAAAGATGAGCGAGCTATTTACTTATCATCACCTCTACAAAAATACAGTATTATATATTTTCAACACTACAACTAAAATATATAATACTGATAAACAGTATATAAAAATATAAAAAAACACTATATTACAGTATTATAAA
>QNYL01000218.1 GCA_003973375.1 Flavobacteriia bacterium | reverse complement strand
TTATTGATTTTATTTTATCTGAATTAATATTAGATGATGCTAATCAACCCTTGCCCGATGCTACAGTTATAGCAGTACATACCCCCACAGGTACAAAATACGGTGGCACAACAAATTTTGACGGTGTTGTTAATCTGCGAAATATGCGGGTAGGCGGGCCTTACAAAATCACAGTAAGTTATGTAGGTTTCCAAAACAGTGAGATCGATAATGTTTTCCTTACGCTTGGCAATACTTTTGATTTTAAAGTAGTTTTGAGATCAGATAACCAGCTGGAAGAAGTAGTAATCAATGCTGATTCAGCAAACAATGTATTTAGCGGTGACCGGACAGGTGCTCAGACCAATATAGGGCGTAAAGCTTTAAAAACCTTACCAACCATATCAAGAGGGGCCAATGATTTTACAAGACTTGAGCCTTCTGCTTCAGGAAACTCATTCGGTGGAAGGAATGATCAGTTTAATAACTTTTCCCTGGACGGATCGATCTTTAACAATCCTTTCGGACTTGATTCTCCAACACCGGGCGGACAAACCGGAGCTCAGCCTATTTCACTGGATGCCATTGATCAGATCTCTGTTTCTATCGCACCTTATGATGTAACTCAGTCAGGTTTTACCGGAGCTTCTGTAAATGCTGTAACCAAAAGCGGTACCAATGAATTTCACGGTACGGTTTACGGATATTTTCGTAATGAGAGTATGACAGGAGGTAAAGTAAAGGGAGATAAGCTTTTTAAATCAGACCTGAATCAAAAACAATATGGTTTTAGTATCGGTGGTCCGATCATTAAAGATAAACTGTTCTTTTTTGCCAATTTTGAAAAGGATGATCGTGATGATCTGGGTTCTTCATGGGTGCCTAACACAGGATCCGGAGCCATCAATGAATCCCGCGTACTGGAATCTGATATGATCGCTGTTAAAGATTTTCTGTCAGGATTAGGCTATGATACAGGAGCTTACAGAGGATTTCTTTATAAAACAGAATCTATAAAAGGTATTTTTAAACTGGACTGGAACATTAATGATAACAACCGTCTGGCTTTGATCTATAACTTTTTGGATGCTTCCAAGGAACTTCCTGCTCACCCTACAGCACTGGCATTCAGAGGTCCAAACGCGAATACTCTACAATTTGAAAATTCCGGTTATCAGATGAATAACAGGCTAAATTCTATTCTTTTGGAACTGAATTCAACTATTTCTGATAATGTTTCCAATAAATTACAGGTAGGTTATACAGATTTTGATGATTTCAGAAATCCGTTGTCTACTCCCGCACCAAGTTTTACCATTCTTGAAAATGGTTCACCTTATATTATTGCAGGTCATGAACCTTTTTCAATTCACAATGTGTTGAAACAATCTGTTTTTCAGTTTACTGATAATCTTACTTTCTTTTTAAACGACCATGTATTTACGGCAGGTATTTCTTTTGAGAAATTTAAATTCGGAAACTCTTTTAACTTAGGATCTTATGGAGCAAGAGGTGTATTCTTCCCAACTTCAGGGTCTGTATCTGATTTTATCAATGATCCGACTATCGCAGAGGATCTGGCAACAGCTATAACATTGGATAAATCCTATAATGAAAAAGGAGAAGGTGTAAAAGGCGGATGGAACTGGTACAAGACCGATGTTGGACAGATGTCTTTCTATATGCAGGATGAGTGGAGTGTAAGTCAGGACCTTAAAGTTACTTTAGGGCTAAGGTTTGATAAACCATTGTATTTCAATACTTCAAAATATGCACAGGAATTTATAGATACACAATGTTGCTATAATCCATCTATTGAATATTTTGATCCTGACACAGGAGAAGAAGTTCACTTTGACAGTACAAAAATGCCAACCAATAAAATACTTATTTCTCCACGTTTCGGATTTAACTGGGATATAAGTGGTGATAAAACTTTCCAGATTCGTGGTGGATCAGGTATTTTTACAGGAAGATTCCCGTTTGTATGGTTAGGAAACCAGGTAGGTGCACCTAACTTCTGGTTCTATGAAGTGGTTGATCCCGATTTCCAGTGGCCTCAGGTTTGGAGAACCAATATCGGAGCCGATTACAAATTTAATAACGGACTTGTAGCTTCAACAGATATCAGTTATACTAAGGATATTAATGCACCACACGTACAAAACTGGGGGTTAAAAGCACCTTCAGGAACTTTGACGGGTGTTGATAGTCGTCCGATCTATACAGATGCCGACAAGAATTCATTCAAGAATGCGGCTTATGTATTCAGTAATTCTGATAAAGGAAGAATCTTTAACTGGACTATGAAGTTAGAAAAAAGATTTGCTAATAATCTGTATTTGAGCGGTGCTTATAACTATATGAGTTCTAAGGATGTAAACTCTATTGAAGCTGAAATTACCGGCGATGCCTTTGTGGGAAATCCTGCTTTGGGTAATGTTAATGATGATGTTCTTTCTTACTCTAAATATGGTGATACACACAGATTTATCGGCGTGGTGAGTAAAAAATGGACTTATGGAAACGACCGCTGGGCAACTACAATTTCATCTTTTATGGAAATGTCTCAGGGAGGAAGATTCTCTTATACTTATGGTGGAGATATCAACGGAGATGGCTCAGGCTTAAACGATCTGATCTATGTGCCAACCACTTCAGAAGTTTCTCAAATGATGTTTGCAGGTCCGGGAATGGCTGAAGCCTATGAAAAATTTATTGCTCAGGATGATTATTTAAGCGGTAGAAGAGGACAATATGCTGAGAGATACGGTGCAATTTCACCATGGAGAGACCGGATAGATGTTAAACTTTTACAGGATTACAATTTTACGATCAGGGATAAAAAGCAAACCGTTCAATTTAGTGTAGATATTCTGAATTTTGGTAACATGCTGAATTCTAACTGGGGCGTAATACAACAACCTAATGCTGTACAACCTATTGGTGTTAGCGTTGATCCGGTTACAAAAATGCCTGTTTATTCATTTGACGGAAATTTACAAAAAACATTTGGTTATGATACCAGTCTCAATTCAAGATGGCAAATGCAACTTGGGTTAAGATATATTTTCTAAAAATAATCAAATATATTTTTAAGACCGTTCCGGTATTTTTCGGAACGGTTTTTTTATTTTTACTCGTGTTAAATTAAGCATATGAAATACCAGTTACTTACCAAGGAACAATTTGAAGAATTGCATATTGAATTTGCTAATTTTCTGGCAAGTCAGCAGATCGATAAAAAACAATGGGAAGAGATTAAAATGAATAATCCTGAAGCTGCACAGGAGGAAATGAACATTTTCAGCGATCTGATCTGGGAAAAAGTTCTGGATAAAACTTCTTATATCGAACATTATTCCGAAAAAGATCTGAACCTTTTCAAATGCAATGCTGAGCATATGGAACGAATCCTTGTAAAAGTTGAAAAGGAGAATTTTAACTTTTTAAACAAGGAGGATTTTAACTGGTTTATGGACCATACCAATGACAAATCTGTTTCTTTTTTACGGGGTAAGAAGCCTTATGCCTCAGAAAAAAATACCGAGATCTTTGACTTGATCCAAAAAGGTGGAATTATTTCCAAAGGAACTCTGTTCGAAGCTATTATAAAGATTCTGTAAAATTAAAGTTTTAAATTTAAATATATAAATACTCCTAAAAGTTGCATTTATTAATTGAACTTAATAACTACTAATTAACTTATTTATTCTTTTGATATTCAATACTATATAACAATTAACAACTTTATTTATAATTGCTAACCACAAAAAATAGAGCAACATATATCATAAATCATCTTATAAAGCGTTTATTAAAGAACTTAGACATAATTTAAAGATAATTAAGATGAAAAAAATAATTGTTATTCTTTTTTTAACCATACTATTTAGAAATGGTATTAATGCCCAAATAGTTTATACCGATATAACGGATGGTGTACCTACACAAATTGATTTCAACAATGACGGGAAACCTGAATTTGATATTTCTCAAAATAGTACTCCGGGAGATTTTATTGAATATTATGATTATGGTGATGCAAATAATATTCACGCCATCGGTACTCAAGACACCGCAGATTGGGATGTGCCGGATTGTGTAGAGGCAGACTATATTGTTGATGCGTCAAGTAATTGGGAAGGACAGGGTGATTGTTCTTTAGATGCGTGGGGGGCAGGAAATTCAACAATTGCAAAAAACCATGATCAATACCTAGCTGTACGTTTTAATCTGGGTACGAATGCTATTTATTACGGATGGATACGATTTACAATGGATGACTCCGGTGCAATTACCTACAAAGACTTTGCCTATGAAAGTACACCTGAAAAAGCAATCAAAACAGGAACAAATAGCGATGTACTGGCTACAGATAAGTTTAGTCGAAAAAATACTATTGAAATGTTTCCAAATCCTGCAACTGATTTTATAGCCTACACAAGTCCATCTGACAGGTTAATTTCTAAAATTACAATATCAAATTTACTAGGAAAAAAAATAAAAACTATTCCTTCAAAACATGAGTATACAAATTCAATAGCAATTAACAATCTAAGACCAGGTATTTATATTGTATCGTTTTATGATAAAAACGATACGGTAATCGGTTTTAAAAAATTAATTATACAAAAATAACTAACACAATGCTTATGTTATGTAAGCTATCGACACTATTCCGTAATTGGAGAAAAAGCAATGTATAAAGTACAAATTTTGTAAAAAAGTTTTATGCTAAAATGTTTCTGAACAAATGTAGCGACATATTTGTTTTTAGAAAGGGGAGAAGAGGTGGATACAACGTTTCAAGATGTGCCAAAAAGGGGTATAAAAAATTAGGATTACACCGTTTCAAAGTGTGCCA
>QNYL01000255.1 GCA_003973375.1 Flavobacteriia bacterium | reverse complement strand
ATTCAGCTCGTATGCCAGGTCTTCCATCTGATAATCGGCCATAGCTATTGAGGTTGCCGAAAAAGTATTGGTTTCAATGATATCGGCACCGGCCGCCAGATACTTCCTGTGGATCTCTTTGATCGCTTCAGGCTGTGTAAGCGATAAAAGGTCGTTATTTCCTTTTACAGAAACAGGAAAATCCTTAAAGCGCTCTCCTCTGAAATCCTCTTCAGAGAAATTGTATTGTTGAATCATAGTTCCCATAGCACCATCCAGCACCAGGATCTTTTCTTTTAATATCTCTTCTATTTTACTCATTCTTTTATTCTCTTTTCCCCCAGTTTATATAATTCCATATTCTTTCATGAAAGAAATACAGAAACATCTTTGTAAAGATCTCAATTCCTCCAATTGAAATAGCTGTTTGTATATGGCCGGTTAAAAAATAGGAGATCGTTATCGTATCCAGTGTTCCCAGAGTCCGCCAGGTAATGGCCTTGACCATACTCCTTCGTTTGGTTTCTCCTTTTTTATAATGATCGTTGTTATGTGAATTAAATAAAACCATAGGTTACGTATTTAATGCCTGATACAAATCATTTATAATATCATCAATATGTTCCAGCCCTACAGATATTCTAACCAAGCCATCGGTAATGCTCACTTCCAGCCGGTCTGCTTCAGATAATTTACTGTGAGTGGTCGATGCCGGATGGGTAACGATGGTTCGGGTATCGCCTAAATTTGCCGACAAAGAACATATTTTTATCTTATTCAGGAAATTTCTTCCTGCAGAAACGCCTCCTTTTACCTCAAAGGCGATGATATTTCCACCCCGTTTCATTTGTTTTTTAGCCACTTCATATTGAGGATGACTCTTTAAGAAAGGATATTTTACCCTGTTTACATTCTCATGTGTTTCTAAAAACTCAGCAACTTTTAAAGCATTATCGCAATGTTTATCAACTCTTACCGCCAGGGTTTCCAGACTTTTTGACAGAATCCAGGCATTGAAAGGCGACATGGCCGGACCGGTATTTCTTGAGAAAAGATAGATCTCTCTAACCAGTTCTTCTCTACCCACAACAACACCTCCAAGCACTCTCCCTTGTCCGTCAATCAGTTTTGTTGCCGAATGTACCACGATATCTGCACCAAAATCGATGGGTTTCTGAAGATAAGGGGTAGCAAAACAATTATCGATCACCAGCAGAATATTGTGCTTTTTAGCGATCTTACCCAGCAATTCCAGATCGAGAATATCCACAGCCGGATTGGTAGGTGTTTCTGCATACAGGATCTTTGTATTGGGTTGTATCAGACTTTCGATCTGATCTGCCTCATCAACTTTAAAATAGGTATTGGTAATATTCCATTTGGGTAAATATTTGGTAAATAAGGTATGCGTTGAGCCAAAGACGGAGCGGCAGGACACAATATGATCCCCACTTTCGAGCAAGGCTCCAAAAGTTGAAAAGATCGCTGCCATACCGGTTGCAAAGGCATAACCGCTCTCGGCATTTTCCATAGCTACCATCTTATTTACAAACTCGGTGGTATTAGGATTGGTAAATCTGCTGTACAGATTCTTATCCTTTTCCTCAGCAAAGGACGCCCGCATATCTTCGGCATCGTCAAATACAAAACTCGAGGTTAAATACAAAGGCGTGGAGTGTTCACTGAACTGTGATCTCTCCATCTGATTTCTAATCGCTTCTGTTTCAAAATGTTTTTTACTACTCATTGGCCTTTTTTATAACTGCAGAATAAAAACCTGTAATTTATATTGCTTTTTCCGCAAGTCTTAAGATGTCTCCAAAAACTCCTCTCGCGGTTACTTTTGCCCCGGCACCTGCTCCTTGAATTACCAGTGGTCTTTCTCCATAGGATTCGGTATAGATCTCAAAGATAGAATCTGATTCTTTTACCTGCCCTAAGGAGCTGTCACTGGCAACCGATTCCAGTTTAACCTTTAAAATTCCTTTGTCTTTTTTAAGATCTCCCGAAAGCTCCCCTACATATCGCAAGACATTTCCCGGTTTCTGTTCTGATTTTATTTTGGCATATACCGGATCCAGTTCTTCCAGTCTGTTTAAAAAATCCTCCTTGCTTACTGTTCTTAAGGGCTCAGGAATCAGATTTTCTATTTCAATATCTTCAAACTCATTTTGCAGATCCAGTTCCCGTGCCAGAATAAGCAATTTCCTACCCACATCATTCCCGCTCAGATCCTCTCTCGGATCCGGTTCGGTAAAGCCTTTTTCTACCGCATCCTGTAAAATACTGCTAAATTCTTTTTCTTCAACAGAAAAATGATTAAAAAGATAACTCAAACTTCCGGAAAAAACTCCTTTTATTCTGGTAATGTTCTCCCCGGAATGATGTAATAACCTAATCGTATCGACCAAAGGCAAACCTGCTCCTACATTGGTTTCGTAAAGATAATTCTTTTCTTTCTCTTTTAATTTTTTTCTTAAAGCTCTGTAAAAACCGTAATCTTCGGTATTGGCTATTTTATTTGAAGAAACCAGGTTGAAATCATTTTCCACCAAAGGAATATAATTTTTAATAAACTCTCCATTTGCCGTGTTGTCTACTGCAATCAGATTCTCGAGATGATGCTCTTTCGAGAATTTTATAACATCATTGATGGTATATTTTTCTTTGGCAGAAGTGGTCATTTGTTCCCTCCAGTTTTCTTCGTTCCCGTCTTTTTTCAACAAGACCCTTTTAGAATCTGCAATAGCAAAAATATTTAACTTGATATTTTTTCTATTCTCAATATCCCCGGCACTTTTCAATATCTGATCGATCAGTGTAGCTCCCACAAGTCCTTTTCCAAAAACTGCAATATTGAACTTTGTAGAAACTCCAAATATTTTTCCGTGGATCACATTTACTGCCTTTTTCAGATCTTTCTGCTCCAGCAACAACGATATATTATCACCGGTTACCGAACTGTTGATCAGTACCGGAACAATTCCGTTCTTCATCAATGAACTGTACGAAATATGGAAATTCTCCAGTTTCTGACCGATGATAGAAACAATAGCCAGCTCATTCTTGATCATTACCTGGTTGACATCATGGGTGTCAAATTCGGCTTTAAACTCTTTTTCAAGCGTGATCTTTGCCTTTTTGGCATCTCTTGACTGGACTACAAATCCGAGACCTCTTTCCGAAGAACCCTGAGAAATAATGCTTACACTGATATTTTCCTTGCCCAAAGCTGTAAAGATCCGCGCATCGACACCGGCTTTTCCGAGTAATCCACGTCCTACGAGACTGATCAGTGATACATTTTCCTGAACCGTAACCGAACGAATTCCTTTGGTATTCACTTCCGATTTGATCAACGTGCCTTTATTTTCCGGTTCAAACGTATTTAACAGCCTAAGCGGAATATCCTTTTCAATAAGCGGAATAATGGTTTTGGCATGCAGAATATTGGCTCCAAAATTTGCCAGTTCGTTCGCCTCGGTAAAAGTAAGTTCTTCAATCTTTCGTGCATCGGAAACCAAATCGGGGTTTGCTGTAAAAATACCGCTTACATGTGTATAATTTTGCAGTTCTTCCGCTTCGAGATAATTGGCCAGTAAAGCTGCAGAATAATTGCTGCCGTTCCTGCCCAGTGTAGTAGTCTCATTTTCAAGATTTGAGGCGATAAAACCTGTAATTACAGGAATTTCAACATCGGTTTTCCTAAAATAGCGGATCACATTTTCTCTTGAAATATCCTGAAGCGGAACAGCTTCTCCAAAGGTATCATCGGTTTTGATCAGTTTTCTCGAATCGGCAAAACCCGAATTTAATCCTCTTTTATTTAACAAATGCGACAACATTTTAACCGAGAGTAATTCGCCTTGAGCGAGCACCCGATCTTTGATCTTGTTACTGTAATCGCCCAGCAATTTTACCCCTTCAAAGACCTTTTCCAGCAAAAGAAATTCACGGTTAAAATCTATTTCCTTATCCGGCTCGGTTTGGTATTTTTTAAACACCTCAAATTTATCAGCAATATCATTTCCGTGTTTTGCTTCTTCAAGAATTTCCTCGAGAAGATCAGTAGAATTTCCTCTTGCCGAGGCTACCACTACGATCTTTTCTCCCTTTTCTATTTTATTCTGAATGATCTGTAAAACCTTTTCCAAACCTTCACCATTCGCCAGTGATTTCCCTCCAAATTTTACGATCTTTACCTTTTGCCGGGTTTGTTTTTTTAATCTCGGATATTTAAAAATATCTTTTAAATGATCTCCCAACTGGTCAAATTCAATTAAAAAGGCATCATGCCCGTGGATGGAAGTAATTTCTTTATACCAGTTCTCTACCCCTGCCTGATCGAGATATTTTTGAGTTTCCTTGATCTCCTGAGGCACAAAGAAGAAATCAGAATCGATTCCCACCTGGTAAACATTCGATCTCAGCCTGCCAGCAATTTCGTTAAACGGACCTCTGTTACGGGAAACATCAATGGTGCTTAACAAATGATTGAGCATTTTATAGGCCTGAAGCGTAAACCGGTTCTCAAGTTGTTTTCCGTGATACAAAAGCCAGCTTTCAGTATTAAAATTACCCTGCTCCTTATTGATGGTCCGGTTGAATTTCTTTTTAAAAGAATCAGCGGTTCGGTAAAATAACATGGCCATCATACGGGCATCATGCACCGGCTGACTCGAATTAGAGAGGATCTGCTGTTGTGTTTTATTATGTGCCAGGATCCAGTCGGAAGCTTTCCAGTCAGAAGCCACAGGGATCAGGTTTTCTATCAGATCAGGAAATAAAAAAGCCATTTCCCAGGCAATTCCGCCCCCGAGTGAACCCCCTATTACCGCAAATAATTTATCAATATTCAATTCTTTCAGTACTCCTCCAAAAAGACGGGCAATGTCCCGTGCA
>QNYL01000230.1 GCA_003973375.1 Flavobacteriia bacterium | reverse complement strand
CGTAAATGCCATTCGGTCTCATTATCCTTTTTCACAAAGCATGCTGAATGCCTGCGACAGCCTTGGAATTCTGGTACTCGATGAAGTACGATCTTCAGGAAGCACAAAAAACTCTCTAAATCAAATAGAATGGATGGTTAAAAATCACAGAAATCACCCTTCTGTTTTTTTATGGTCGATGGCAAACGAGGAAGGGGGTACACAGCGCAATATTGTAGGAAAAAAGTACATGAAAAAAATGGTCTATCTCACTCACCAACTGGATCCCAGCAGGTTGGTTACCGCTGGGGTTAATGCCTGGGGAAGCAGTGTTGATTTTGGTTTTTCAGAAGAAATAGATGTGATGGGCTTTAATTATAGTCTGGATTTTATTGATGACTACCATAAGAATCATCCCGATCAGCCATTGATTGGTACAGAAACTTCAAATGCTTCTGTTACAAGAGGTGTTTATTTAAGAGAAACTACCGGCAATAACAATGTTTTGACCGATGGTGTAGGCGGATATTATAATTCGGATGGCATCCTAATAAAATTAAAAAAAATGCCCAGACATATTGCTGCAAATAATCCTAATAAATACAAACACGTATTTAAAACTCAGAAATTTTACGCAGAACGCAAGTTTCTGGCAGGACGTTTTATATGGACAGGATTTGATTATAACGGAGAAACCTGGGGAGGGACTTTCCCTTCAAGCAGCTCTCAATTTGGAGCTATTGATTTAGCCGGGTTTCCAAAAGATGCTTTTTATTATTATAAGTCGTGGTGGACCAACATACCCGTCTTGCATATTGCACAGCATTGGAACTGGGAAGGAAATGAGAACAAAAGTGTGGATGTTTTAATTTTTAGCAATGCTGATGAGATCATCTTATATCGTAACCATAAAAAACTGGGAGTAAAAAAGATGCCGGAATACGGATACGTAAAATGGAAGGTTAAATACAAACCCGGGGAATTAAGAGCAGTTGGAATTAATAATGGCAAAAGAATAAGTGAAGAGATCATTAAAACGGCGGGGAATCCTTCCCGGATGGAACTAATTCCCAATAAATCAGTATTAGATCTTAAAGATAATGGCATTGCTGCAATAAATGTTAATATAACAGATAAGAAAGGGGTTTTAGTACCGCTGGCTAATAATCTGATACGTTTTGAAATTAAAGGAGATGCAAAAATTCTTGGAGTGGGAAATGGAGATCCGGCTACCGCTGAATCAGACACTGCTGACTTCAGAAAAGCTTTTAACGGGAAAGCAATGCTAATAATTCAAATAGCTAATTCGGAAGACAAGATAGAATTAATGGCCCGGTCGGAAGGCTTAAAAAGTTCATCTGTTACCATCAAAAATCCGGCAACTAAAAAATAAAGTATGAAAAAAATTAACTTTTTAATTTATTTATGGATTATCATCTTTACGATGACATCTTACCAGGGCGAAAAAAAGAACAAAAAACAACCTACACCAAACATCATTGTCTTTTTAGTAGATGATATGGGCTGGCAGGATACATCCTTACCTTTTTGGGATAAGGTAACTCCTTTTAACAAGCGTTATCACACACCCAATATGGAACGTCTGGCAAAAGAAGGTATGAAATTCACTCAGGCCTATGCCACACCGGTTTGTACACCCACGAGGGTGAGTTTAATGACAGGGATGAATGCTGCCCGGCACCGGGTAACCAACTGGACATCTGCAAAAGACAAACTTCGAAAGACGGAGAAAAATCATAAGACGCTGATCATTCCTCAATGGAACATGAATGGTTTGAGTCCGGTAGCCGGACATCCTCATGCGGTTTATGCCACTCCCCTGCCCAAACTTTTACAAAAGGCAGGATATTATACCATCCACGTAGGAAAGGCGCATTTTGGTGCCAGAGGAACAATTGGTGCCAATCCTTTAAATATTGGATTTGATGTAAATATTGGAGGTACTGGAGCAGGACAACCCGGAAGTTATTTGGGTACAGAGAATTATGGTAACGGTATAAAAAAACGTGAGCACTGGGCAGTTCCCAATATGGAGGAATATTACGGAAAAGACATTTTTTTAACCGAAGCACTTACACGCGAAGCGATCAAAGCCATGGATACTGCTGTGAGCCATAAAGAACCTTTCTTTTTGTATATGGCTCATTATGCTGTGCATACCCCGATCATGGCAGATCAGAGATTTATTAAAAAATATACTGAAATGGGGTTGGATCCCATTGAGGCAAAATATGCCAGCCTTATTGAAGGAATGGATAAAAGTCTGGGGGATATCATGGATTATCTGCAAAAAAGAGATCTTGACAAAAATACCATCATTTTGTTTATGTCGGATAACGGAGGTCTGAGCGCAGTAGCCCGGGGCGGAAAACCTCATACACACAACAAACCTCTTTCCAGCGGAAAAGGATCTGTTCATGAGGGAGGAATCAGAGAACCCATGATCGTAAAATGGCCTGGAAAAGTAAAACCGCAAACCGTAACCGATCAAAAAGTGATCATTGAGGATTTTTATCCTACTATTCTCAAAATGGCCGGTATTAAAAAAGTGAAAACTGTTCAAAAAATTGACGGCATCAGTTTTATCCCAATTCTAAAAGGAAAGAAAACTGATCCTGAAAGGGCTCTTTTCTGGCATTTCCCTAACAAATGGGGACCAACAGGTCCGGGAATAGGAGCTTCAAGTACTGTTAGAAAAGGCGACTGGAAACTCATCTACTATCATAACGATGAAAGTTTTGAACTATTCAATATAAAAAATGATATCGGGGAGCATCAAAACCTTGCTAAATCCAATCCGAAAAAGCTAAAAGAACTGGCTAAGATCCTATCCGAATATCTTGTAAAAGTAAATGCACAGATGCCGGTTCATAGAAATACCGGTAAAAAAGTTTTATTACCAATAAATTCACTAAAAAAAGCATAAAAATGAAAGAATTAACAATTCTTCTGGCCTTGATCTTAAGCATCCAGATTTACGGACAAAAAAATACAGATGATCTTCGTTTATACGATAATCTGAAACCCCTTACTCAGGATAATATCTTTAAAACGGATGGGTACTATAACTGGGGAACCTCAATCATCAAAGGAAAAGATGGTAAATATCATATGTTTTATGCCCGCTGGAAAAAAGACTACAGCTTTCACGGATGGTTAATTTTCTCAGAAATAGCACATGCTACCTCAAAGTCACCGGCAGGCCCCTGGAAATACAAGGAAACTGTATTAAAAGGCAGAGGATTCGGTCACTGGGATGCCATTACAGCCCATAATCCGAAGATAAAATATTTTAACGGAAAATATTATCTCTATTATATCTCAACAAACTCAGGAGATCAGCCTATTTCAGAAAAAGAATTGCTTGAAACGGCAAGAACCGGTTTTAAACATAAAAACTGGATGCCTCTACGCAACCGGCAAAGAACCGGAGTGGCAGTGTCAAAATCGCTTAACGGCCCATGGAAGAGGCAAGAGAAACCTCTTATAGAACCCTCTGACCCTATATATACTTTAACAGTAAACCCGGCTATTACTAAAGGAAAAGATGGGAAATTCTATCTTATTGTAAAAGGGGATAAAGATAAAACTAAATGGTGGATAAGAAATCAGGCTATGGCAATTTCAGATCATCCTGATGGACCATTTGTTATGCAACCAAAAGCAGTAATTGATTATCTGGATACCGAAGATATGTCTATCTGGTATGATCAGAAAAGAGAACGCTTCTACGGAGTCTTTCACACCAACAAAGGCAATGGATTTATTGGTATGGTTACCTCTCCGGATGGTATCAACTGGAAAAAATCAAATGATTTTGTTGTAATGCCCAAAGTGCTGCCCATGGCTGACAAATCGATGTTTAAACCTGACCGGCTGGAACGCCCCTTTGTTTTTTATGAAGATGGCAGGGCAAAAGTATTGAGCCTGGCTGTTAAAAAAGGAGATGAATCTTATTCTGTCTTTTTACCAATCAAAGAAAAAAAATATCCTGCTCCCAATAAACGTCAACTGGCATGGCAGGAAGCTGAACTTGGGGTGGTATTCCATTACGATCTACATGTTTTCGATAATAAAAAATACGGACAAGGCAATAACCGGATCGACCCTGTTGACGATTATCAAATATTTAATCCGAAGCGTTTAAATACCGACCAATGGATTAAAGCTGCAAAAGATGCCGGTGCCAAATTTGCCATTTTAACGGCTACTCATGAAACCGGATTTGCCCTGTTTCAATCGGACGTGAATCCATACTGTATGAAAGCATTAAAATACAAGGATGGTAAGGGAGATATTGTAAGAGATTTTGTCAATTCATGCAGGAAATACGGACTCAAACCCGGAATTTATCTGGGTATCCGATGGAATTCATTTTATGGTGTACACGATTTTAAAGTTAATGGTGAAGGAGAATTCAGGGAAAACCGTCAGAAATGGTATAATAAAATGGTGGAAGGCATGGTAAAGGAAATTTGCACCAATTACGGTGAATTGTTTGAAATCTGGTTCGATGGCGGAGCCGATCATCCCGATAACGGAGCGCCGGATGTGTTACCTATTGTAAGGCAATACCAGCCCAATTGCCTTTTTTATCATAATAAACAACTGGCAGAGGTTCGCTGGGGCGGATCCGAGAGTGGCACTGTCGGTTATCCATGCTGGGCTACTTTCCCCAATTTTTATTCACACGCCGGCGATACACAAAAGGAGCGCATGATACTTCTTAAACATGGCGATCCTAACGGAAAATACTGGATGCCTGCAATGGCAGATGCACCACTAAGGGGTTTTAACGGCAGACATGAATGGTTTTGGGAACCAGATGATGAAGAACATATTTTCCCTTTAGAAAACTTGATGGAAATGTATTACAAATCAGTAGGGAGAAACGCTAC
>QNYL01000144.1 GCA_003973375.1 Flavobacteriia bacterium | reverse complement strand
AAATTCATCGAGTAAGGCCGGCTCGCCATAGACCTTTATTCTGTGATCTCTTGCAACAATTTTAATTTTAGGGAAATATTTTTTGATCAGATCAATATTACTATTGTGGATACCAAAAAGTTCATTTGGATTTATATCTTTCAGTTCAATTATTCTCTCGTTCAAAAGTCTTTAATTTAGTTTAAAAAATAATAAAAAAATTCTTAGAAATACATTTTTAAATTAATTAGATTTGTAGCACAAAAATAGTTAATTATTCTATAATTTCTTTATAAATATTTATTTAGAATTAACCTTTATAATCATATGCCTTTAATTACTTTAACAACTGATTTCGGATTGAAAGATCATTTTGTAGGGGCTATTAAAGGAGCTATCTTTACTGAGCTGAGTGATGCCCGGATTGTGGATATTTCACATCAAATTACACCTTTTAGTGTTACCGAAGCCGCTTACATCATCAAGAATTCGTATATCAATTTCCCCAAGGGAAGTATTCATGTGATTGGGGTTGATGCTGAATTAAGCCTTGAGAACAAACCTATAGCCATACTTTTGGATGAACATTTCTTTATCTGTTGTGATAATGGCATCCTCTCTTTGATCACTTCTGAGATCAGGCCTGAAAAGATGATTGAGATCACTATTCAGAATACTTATGAGAACCGCTATACCACCCTTGATATTTTTGTAAAAGTAGCAGGGCATCTCGCACGGGGCGGAACTTTGGAAGTGGTTGGCAAGAAAATTGACAGCATTAAGGAGATCACCGAGATCCAGCCGTTTATCTATTCAGAAAAGAACCAGATCATCGGTAGTGTAATCTATATTGATAATTTTGGGAATGTGGTAAGTAATATCTCTAAAAAGCTTTTTAACGATGTGGGTAAAGGCCGTGATTTTGAGATCATTGCAAGGAATTATAAATTTGAAAAGATTCAAAAAAAATACAACGATCTGGTAGATTTTACGGTACCTCAGGATCAAAGACATGATGATGGCAAAAAACTGGCCATCTTTAATTCAGCTGATTATCTGGAAATCTCCGTGTACAGAAGTAACCTGAAAACTGTTGGAGGTGCCTCTACTTTATTAGGACTCAAATACCGCGATAATATAATCGTCAAATTTAAATAAAAGTTTTAGTATGTTTGTAAGAATTGTAAAAATGAGTTTTGAACCATCAAAAATTGATGAATTCTTACAGATTTTTCAACAGAGCAAAGAAAAGATCAGAAATTTTAAAGGTTGTAACTTTTTAGAACTTTACCGGGATAAAAAAAATAATAACATCTTTTTTACCTACAGTTACTGGAAAACCGAAAAAGATCTGGAAAATTACAGAAATTCAGCACTTTTTAAAGAGGTCTGGGGAAAAACCAAGCTGCTGTTTAATAGAATTCCTGAAGCCTGGAGCGTTGATAAAATTGAAAGTCTGACTTAAAATACTGAAAAACGGAACCAAATACACATGTTTGCTATCTTAAAAAAAGAGTTCAATTCATTTTTCACCTCACCCATCGGGTATTTGGTGATTAGTGTATTTTTGATCGTAAACGGACTCTTTTTATGGGTGTTTAAAGGTGAATTCAATATCTTAAATGCCGGTTTTGCCGATCTGAACAGTTTTTTCTTTATTACTCCGTGGTTTCTTATCTTTCTTATTCCGGCTATCACTATGCGGAGTTTCAGTGATGAAATCAGAACGGGTACAATTGAAATCTTAAAAACAAAACCATTAACCGACTGGCAGATTGTGATGGGTAAATATTTTAGTGCTCTGGTACTGATTATTCTGGCACTTATCCCAACTCTAACCTATGTTTTTACCATATATAAACTCGGAAATCCAACAGGCAATCTCGACATGGGAAGTATTGTAGGTTCTTATTTCGGACTCCTGTTCTTAGCCGGAGCTTTCACATCAATTGGGCTGTTTACCAGCACTTTATCCAATAATCAAATTGTTGCTTTTATTTTAGGAGCACTGCTTTCATTTGTGATGTTCTGGGGATTTAACGCTGTTGCGGAGCTGGAACTTTTCCCTAAAATGAATATAGAAAGCTTGGGGATGAAATATCATTATAAAAGTATCAGCAGAGGAGTTATCGATACACGGGATCTTATTTATTTCCTGAGTGTTAGTTTTTTCTTTTTATTTATAACAAAAATTAATCTGAATCGTAAATAAATGCCGGTAAAAGAGAAATGAAAAAAAACACTTCCATATTAAATATCCTTTTGGTTTTAGCCGGTATTATTGTATTAAATTTTCTTGGGAATAAATTTTACAAACGCTTTGACCTTACTCAGGATCATCGGTATACCTTATCGGAAGAAACCGTATATTTAGTTGATCAGATTTCTGATCCGATGAGTATAAAAGTATATCTGGAAGGCGATTTCCCTGCGGAATTCAACAGGATACAAACCGAGACCCGCCAGCATCTGGAAGAATTACAGGCTTTAAATAACAACATAAATTTCAGATTTATCAATCCGAAAACCAAAACCAAAGAACTGATCAAAGCCGGCTTACAACCCAGTCGATTATCGGTACAAGAAGACGGACACGTATCTCAGGCGGTGATCTTTCCTTGGGCAGTGATCAATTACAAGGGAAAAACAGAGAAAGTATCTTTGCTGAGTAATGCTGTTGCAGCCTCACAGGAAGAGCAATTACAAAACTCCATAGAAAATCTGGAATATGCTTTTTCAAATGGGTTGCAAAAAATAATTTCAGGAAAAAAGAAAAAGATTGCTGTAATAAGAGGAAATGGAGAACTGAAGGATATTTACCTTTTTAGTGCCTTAAAAAAACTGGGGGAATATTATCGACTGGCCGAATTTACACTCGATTCCGTTAAAAAATCGCCACAAAAAACCTTAAAGGAATTAACCGGTTACGATATGGCAATCATTGCCAAACCCACCGAAAGATTTACAGATAAAGAGAAATTTACTTTAGATCAGTTCATCACCAACGGTGGGAAAATCCTGTGGATGATCGATAAGGTTTATGCCGATATTGACAGTTTGATGACTACCGGTAAGATGCTCGCTTTTAACCGCGATCTCAATCTGACCGATCAGTTATTCCGCTACGGCGTAAGAATCAATTACAATATTACCAAAGATCTTTATTGCTCTACTATAAGGCTCGCTTCCGGAAATACCGGAAATCAAACACAGTATCAGGATTTCCCTTGGTTGTATTACCCGCTGATCATCACAAATAACAACAATCCGATCACAGCCCATATAGATCCTGTACGATTAAGATTTCCCAGCACCATGGACACTTTAAGCAACGGGATTAAGAAAACCATACTGCTGAAAAGTTCACCCTATGCCCGGCCCATTGGAACTCCTGTAGAGGTTTCCCTTGAGGAAGTTTCACAAAAACCTACCAAAAAATACCTTAACAAAGGAAATCAAATCTTTGGCGTTCTGCTTGAAGGCGAATTTACTTCGGCTTTTGCCGACAGGATTCAACCATTTAAAAGTGAACTGGCAAGAAAGAAAAGTCCGGCCAATAAAATGATTGTCATTTCAGATGGAGATGTGATTGCGAATGAAGTTTTTAGAGGAGAACCTTTAGAACTGGAAAAAGATACCTGGACAAATCTGCCGTACGGAAATCTCGACCTGATCATGAATTCAGCACAATATCTTATGGACGACTCCGGAATATTGAATCTAAGAGCTAAAAAATTAAAGATCCGTTTTCTCGATAAAGAAAAAGCTTATAGCGAAAGACAATTCTGGCAGATGCTTAATCTAATATTTCCCGTTCTTATTTTGATCTTATTTGGATTTATTTTTAATTTCCTCCGAAAAAGAAAATATACCTCTTAAGCTCAGGTTAAACAGCTTTTTTTAAAAAAATTTATTGAATAAACAGGCAGAAAAAGATCTAAAGTCTATTTCTTTCTTTATTATCCAACCCTTAATAAAAAACAAATCTGATCTTACCTCAGGTATTTATACGGAAAACAGAGATAATATTTTTTCAGTTAAAGTTTAAAATAATATATTTGTATTCTTAACCGATTTCCACAAAATATATTTTAAATGAAATTTATTGTATCCAGCGCACAATTGTTAAAACAGCTTCAAATTTTAGGAGGCGTTATCAATGCAAATAATACTTTACCTATTTTAGATAATTTTCTGTTTGAAATAGAAGATAACAATCTTAAAATATCATCTTCTGATCTTGAAACAACAATGAGTTCTGTTCTTGAAGTTGAAGCTGACAGCAACGGGATCATTGCCATACCGGCAAAATTGTTGCTCGATACCTTAAAAACATTTCCGGAACAGCCCCTTACTTTTACCGTTGAAGAGAACAATACCATTGAGATCAGCTCCAACAGCGGTAAATACGCCTTGGCTTATGCCAGTGGTGAAGAATTCCCGGCAGCTGTAACTCTGGATTCTCCCAGTACAACAATGATCAAAGGAAGTGTACTTTCAGTGGCCATTTCAAAAACGATCTTCGACTCATACCTGTAAGTGGTGGAAATTTGTCTCCGCCTTCAGCCAGGCCGACTCGACCACCCTTACTGAACCAATCGAAAAAGTCTTCCTGACGTTCCCCGGCTCTGAATTCTTTTCCCTTTCTTTCTTCATCTTCGTAAAATTCTTTCATTTTTGCCAGCACTTGTTTTTGTTTATCTATATCGGCCAGTTCACCATCGAGCATCAGTTCTTCTGAGCCTAAAAGTTTAGCGCCGATCGCGGTTGTTCCCAACCATCCTTGTTTATAGATGGTGTTCATCGATTGCGCGTCTTCTTCACTGACCACGCCTTGTGCTCTTAAACCATCAATATGATTACTAATTTCTTTATTAAATTTGTATTTGTCCCAGGCCATCGATCCTGCGAGCAAAGCCATTGG
>QNYL01000209.1 GCA_003973375.1 Flavobacteriia bacterium | reverse complement strand
TTTCATCCAGCAAATGTTTCCACAAGGCAAAGCCCCTGATATTTCCACTTATCAAAAGGCTCTGGATATCCATAATAAAGTGATCACCATTGATACTCATGTAGATATTAATGTGAAGAATTTTACTGATGAATACAATTATACCAAAAAACTGCACACCCAGGTAAATCTTCCAAAGATGAAAAAAGGCGGACTGGATGTAGCATTTTTTATCGTTTACACCGGTCAGAAATCACTGGATGCAAAAGCTTATGCCCGGGCCTATAAAAACGCTATGGCAAAATTCGATGCCATCCATAAACTTACGGAAGTCTATGCTCCCGATCAGATCGGTCTTGCCTTGAATTCAGCAGATGTAAGGCGTATCCACAACTCGGGTAAACTGGTAGCCATGATCGGTGTGGAGAACGCCTATCCCATTGGAACCGATATGTCAAATTTTCAAAAGTTTTACGATCTGGGAGCACGATATGTTTCTCTGGCGCATCAGGGACACAGTCAGTTCAGCGATTCAAATACAGGAGAAAAGGACAACAAGTGGCTGTACAATAACGGACTGAGTGATCTGGGGAAAAAGGCTGTAAAAGAAATGAATCGTTTAGGGATCATGATTGATGTTTCCCATCCGTCAAAAGGGGCTTTTATGGACATCATCAAGCTGACTAAAGCACCAATAATCGCCTCACACTCAGGGGCACGTGCTCTATGCGATCACAGTAGAAATCTGTATGATGAGCAATTGCTTCTGCTAAAAAAGAATGGTGGTGTTGTACAGGCCGTAGCCTTTGCAGGCTATATCAATGCGAAAAAGAACAGCGCTTACAAAAAAGCTCAGAATGAAGTGTTTAGAAAGGTTGCCGAAGAAAATAATTTTAAAATCCTCGGATGGGGAGAGCGTGAAAAACTCAGTGCCGCACAACTAGAAAAATACAATGCCAAACTGGACCGGATCAGGAAAATAGCAGAACCTGCAATTAAGGAAGCTGCAAAAAAACATCCTCCTGTTGACGTTAAGGATTTTGTAGATCATATCGATCATATGGTAAAACTGATCGGGATAGACCATGTAGGAATCAGTTCTGATTTTGATGGCGGTGGCGGAATTTCCGGTTGGAATGATGCTTCAGAAACTTTTAATGTTACTCTTGAACTGGTACGAAGAGGCTATACCGAAGAGCAAATTGCCAAACTCTGGGGAGAGAATTTGCTGAGGCTTATGGATGAAGTTCAAAAGATTGCCAAAGAGCTGTAAATTTTATCTTAAAACAATGCGTAATCTTTGTAAAAATATTTTAATGGCAAATATCAATTATAAAGTATAAAAATAAGTAATTTCGCTTCTTTATTTAATATAACGAGTGTCACATTTATCATAATGACTATCAGTTATCTACAATCAATAAGTTATGACAAACAGCATCTCTATAGAAAATCAATATAAACGATCAACCGCTTTTAACAAGAAAAATGTAAAGGATCTGATCAGGATCTTAACAAGATTTGGAACCATTCCAAAGATTACAGGCATCAATATTATTGCAAATCACCACCAGCCGGAACAATTTAAAATTACACCGGGCACATCCATCAGATTGGGCACTTCTTTTTTAAATAATCCTGTTGAGGCCCTGCTTTATTTACGATACGCCATCGAATGGCAGATCTGGTACAGAGCCAGTGATGAAGACGAACGATCATCATTGCTTTGCGATCTTGCTTCACTTGAAGTACTTCGTACTTTTTATACGCTCTTACCTAAACAGGATAAACAGAGAATTAAAGACAGTAATGATCTTCTGATTCGTTTGATCAAGGATGCTTCTTTAGATCTGGAAGAGATCATGAAGAACAAAGAAATTATCAGAGAACTTCAAAAATTCCATAAACTGGATTCTTTAAATGCTCCTTTCAAGGATTCCTGTAAAGAAACCATTAAGGAACTGGCAAAACCCACAGAATATTTACTGATGTCGGGAGGAGATTACAGGCTCAATATTGATGAGGATGAACTGCTTAATAAATATGGATGTCGCCCTTTCCCTCGTCCGGAGGCCTTTACCTTTGCCTCTTCTACAGCCACAAGTGTTTCCAACTATGCTTTTGATAAAACTGAAAAAGCGAGAACCGATCTTATTAAAAAGAGTTTAAATGAAGGGCTTATTCAGGCTTCAGATAATTTCTCGGAAAGATTAAAGATCAATTTAGAGAATGCTCTGGAAATAAATGATACTAATCAGATCATTTTCTCCCCTTCCGGAACTGATTCTGCATTACAGATTGCTGCCATTACGCAGATCGTATCTCCTGACAAAGAAATCACTCATGTTCTGGTCGCTTCTGATGAATCGGGAAGTGGTGTGCCGGGAGCTTTAAAAGGAAAACATTTTGAGCACAATACCGCGCTGAATATTCCGGTTACAAAAGGGAAAATGATTGAAGGATTTAGTGAAGTTGATGTGGTAAAGATCTTACTAAGAGATGAGAATGGAATACTCAAATCTTTTAAAGATGTAGATCAGGAAGTGTACGATTCTATTATTGAAGCAGGGAAAAAGAACCGGCACGTGGTTTTACACACTATGGATCAATCCAAGTTGGGATATCAGTCGCCTTCAGAAGACATGATCAGTAAACTGGAGGAAATCGAAGATCTTTCCCTGCAGATCATTGTTGATGCCTCTCAGTTAAGACTGGATGCCACCGATATCAATAATTATCTGAACAAAGGATATATTGTTACCATTACCGGAAGTAAGTTCTTTACCGGACCTCCTTATTCAGGAGCGCTGATCATTCCCGAAAAAGTCAATGCAAAGATCAAAAATATCGATACGCTTCTTCCTAAAGGACTCACACAGTATTACAACAGATCTGACTGGCCTAAATGCTGGAACTGTTCTAAAGATCTTTCCAAAGGATATAACTACGGAACATATATGCGGTGGAATGCAGCCATTGCTGAAATGGAACGCTTTTTCCAGACGCCTCTGCTCTACAGAAATTTAGGCATGGAACATTTCTGCAACTATGTTGAGGAATCGATCAAGGAAACCCCTTTCCTGGAGCCTCTGGTTAAAGAAGAAGAAAGCGCCAGCATTTACGAAAGTGAAGAGATCGGATTGAGAACTACACGTACCATTTTTCCTTTCTTTATTGTAAATGATGGAAAAATCATGGAGATTGATAAAGTAAAGAAACTCTATCTCTTGTTAAATTCAGATATTTCCGATCAGTTTAAGGATCAGTCACGCGATATCATCAGGCTGGCTTCCCAAAGATGCCATATCGGGCAGGCGGTAAGCGTAGCACATCCAACACAAAAGAATAGTGCCATTCTCAGGATCAGTTTGGGAGCCCGTGTCATTTCGGAAAGCTGGGAAAATCGTGATATCAGCATGTTCTTTAGAAATGTAGAAGAACAACTGGATCAGATCACTGTGATCATCAGGAAAATTGAACTGATCTTAAACAAACCCGGACTTCTCTATCAATGAGCAATTATTGAAATGCTGTAATACTTTAGTTTTAATCCTGTGAATCGATCTGTAGTTTTGGATATTTGACCAAATGGAAAAATATTTCCCAAATTACCAGCTCTGGTTCAACAGATCAACTGCATTTTTTAACCTATCTTTGCAAAAAATTTAAAATAAACCTATTCCATTGAAAGACAACACAAAAAATACCGATAAAAGACTTCACCGAACCCTCGTTTTTGCCGTGATAGATGCACTGCATCTCATCTTTAACGAAGGAGAATATGCCGATAAAGTAGTTCAAAAAACCCTGAAAAGAGATAAACGCTGGGGAGTTCGCGACAGAAAATTTTTGGCAGAAACCATCTACGAAATGGTGCGCCATAAGCGACTCTACAACGAGATCGCCGGGACAAAGAATCATTACACTTTAGAAAATCTCTGGAAGAACTTTACCGTTTGGGCAGTGTTAAAAGGTTATAAATTACCCGACTGGACTCAGTTTGAAGGAACTCCCGTAAGAAGGATTAAAGGGAAATTTGACGAACTGCAAAAAAACAGAAAGATCAGAGAATCGGTTCCCGACTGGCTCGACGAACTGGCAGAAAAGGAACTTGGAGCCGATGCATGGGAAAAAGAACTTGCTGAGCTCAATAAAAAAGCAAAAGTAATTTTACGTGTTAACACACTAAAAACCAACAGAAAAGAACTTCAAAGAATTCTTTTAAAGGAAGATATTGAAACACAATTCTTAAAAAATCAACCCGATGCACTTTTACTTACCGAACGCAAAAATGTTTTCGTAACCGATGCTTTTAAAAAGGGATTTTTCGAGGTTCAGGATGCTTCTTCTCAACTTGTAGCTCCATTTCTGGAAGTAGAACCCGGAATGCGGGTAGTGGATACCTGTGCAGGAGCCGGTGGAAAAACCCTACACCTTGCTTCTTTAATGGAAAATAAAGGTCAGATCATCGCTCTGGATATCTATGAACACAAATTAAAAGAACTTAAAAAAAGAGCCCGGCGTGATGGTGTACACAATATTGATATCCGTCCGATTGAAAGTACCAAGACCATCAAAAAATTAAAGAATTCTGCCGACAGGGTTCTGATTGATGCTCCATGCAGCGGACTCGGGGTTTTAAAACGCAATCCGGATGCCAAATGGAAATTACAACCTGAATTTATAGAGGAGATCAAAGAAACACAGGCAGAAATCCTTGATACCTATTCAAAAATTGTAAAAGAGGGAGGAAAAATGGTTTATGCCACCTGCTCAATATTACCCTCTGAAAATGAAGAACAAATCAGTAAATTTTTAAAGAATCATCCTGAATTTAAACTGGTTAAAGATCAAAAGATCTCTCCGGCCCAAACCGGATTTGACGGTTTTTATATGGCTCTGCTCGAAAAGAAAAAAGAGGATTAAAACAATGATTTGGTGATTTAGTGGATGGTTCTT
>QNYL01000002.1 GCA_003973375.1 Flavobacteriia bacterium | reverse complement strand
ATTCCAATCAGTATTTCCAGATCCAAGTCCCAGGTGCCACTTTCCAACAACACCGGTAAAATATCCCTGTTTTTTCAACATCCGGGGAATGGTCAGTTGTGCCGTGTCAATTATGAGTGGCGCTGAACCCGGAAGGATGTGTGCCTGCTTATTTCGCCATGGATATGTTCCTGTAAGCAGCGCATACCGGCTCGGAGTACAAGTTGACGATGAAGCGTAACCTTTAGTGAATTTTATACCTCCTTTTGCTAACTTATCAATGTTAGGTGTTTTCAGAAGGCCATCACCGTAAGCACTCACATCACCATATCCCAAATCATCGGCATAGATGATTATAATGTTTGGCTTTACTTGAGATTGACTCTTTTTTGCTTTCTCACTTCCACACGAACAAAAGATAATTGTAATTACAATAGCTGTTAATATTAAATTTTTCATCTGTTTATTTTTTTTTATTTAACTCAGAGACATAGAGTATTTTATTGTTATTTTGTTTAAATATGCTTAATAATATTTACTTGGAGTGGTTCTTGCCTTTGCAAATATCTCCTCCATTTTTTTTACCACTTCCGGATTTTGGTCTGCTACATCATCTCTCTCTTTAATATCTGTTTTTAGATTATAGAGCTTTATTTTTCGCTCCTCACCCTTCAACTGTCTTACAGCTTTCCAATTACCCATACGAATAGCCTGATTACGTCCGAGCTCCCAGTAGAGATACTCATGTTTCTTTTGTTTTCCTCTACCCAAAAGTGTAGGTAACATAGATAAGCCATCAAGCCCTTCAGGAGTTTGCACACCTGTCAAATCGCAAAATGTAGGGAATATATCCCAAAAAGCCGAAACATGATTGGATACAACTCCCGGTTTTATTTTACCGGGCCACTCAGCAATCATAGGAATCCTGACACCTCCATCATCAAGCGAGCCTTTTATTTCACGACTACCACTACCTAACATTCCCCCACTGTTGAACCACTGAGCATCTGCACCTCCATTAAAGGTAGGGCCGTTATCGGAAGTGAAGATAATGAGAGTATTGTCGTAAATTCCAAGTTCTTTAAGTTTTGCAACCAGTTTGCCAATATTCTCGTCAAGGTATGAAATCATTCCGGCATAGGTAGCATGTGGATACCTGGAGGGATAGTACCCTTTACCTCCGGTATATGGTTTTTCATCACCAAATTTTTTTACATAGTAGTCAACCCAAGGTTTTGGAGCCTGAAGTGCAACGTGAGGGATAGGCGTAGCCCAGTAGAAAAAGAAAGTAGTATCTTTGTTTTTCGTTATAAAATCTTCTATCTCCCTGTACATGATATCCGGTGAATAGTCTTTTTGGGTGTATCTAGCATAACTATGTTCATCATAGGGGTCAGCACTGCCAGGCAATTTCTCCGACAAGGGGATAATTTTATTGTCGAGATAGAGCCTACGGTTATTTTTATATAGAAAAGGAGGATAGTAGGTATGTGCCACTCTCTGACAATTATATCCGATAAAGAAATCAAAGCCTTTTTGCAATGGAGTACTTGAAGTGTTGGGTGCACCCAGACCCCATTTGCCCGACATACCTGTTTTATATCCGGCTTTTTTCAAAATGGATGCAAAAGTTATTGTGCTTTCTCTCATTGGTGGTTGCCCTTCGAGAGTAGAGTCTTTCGTCATTGCTTCAAGACTCCACACGTTGCCCCTTGATGCCCAAGGGTTATTATTTCTAATATCCGAATGGCCTGAATGTTTTCCTGTGAGCAATACACATCGTGAAGGAGCACAAACTGCATCACCCGAATAGTGTTGTGTAAACATCATTCCCTCTTTTGCAAGCTTATTGATATTTGGGGTCTCTATCTTATCGTTCCCGTAACATCCTAGATCTGCATAGCCAAGGTCATCGGCAAGGATAATTATGATATTAGGAGTTTTGGCAGTTTGTCGTACAACTGTTTTATTCCCACACGATATGAATAAAAAAATTAGTGGAACTATTTTAAATAAAAGAATATTTTTGTTCATTTTTTAATTATTAATTATTTCTCTTGTTTTAGTAATTTGTGCTTTCTGAACTGAGTTTGCTGAACCAAAAGTTAACAAAATAAAGCAAAACAGTATAGATAAGATTGTAAGATTCTTCATTTTCTACTCGTTTATCTTTAAAACATACCCTGCCGAGCCTTTGCCGCCAGAAATATTTGTTCCCGAAGGCATATAAATATAAGCAGGTTTTTTATTGATCATTAAAACTTGCGGACGTTCGAATTTATCACCAACTTCTCCTTTTGTCCGAAACGCAGAATCTGGAATTGAGCCGCCCAAATAGTTTTTCAAAACAGTAAATGCCTGTTTGGGCTCGCCAAAATTAAAACCATCTTCTGATTCCCATATCAAACCACCCCCAAACTCAATCATCCCATGATTATCGGTTGTTATCAGATAAACTTTGTTGTTAAATTCAAAAGCGTACCCATCTTCAATTACCTGTTCATTTTGGGTAATAGGGAGCTTTTGCTGTATGTACGGTCCTTCAATCTTATCGGCAATTGCCAAACCCATTTTGGGTCGCCACTCTGTATCTTTACGTGTGTCATTCGATTTAAAATAGAGAAAGAATTTACCATCTTTTTGAAGAAAAGCTGGATTTACAACGCCATTCCCGGCTTTGTAGTTGAAATACGATTTGTCGGGTGGAGGAGATAAAATCAACCCGTCTTTACCTGCTTTCTTCCAAGGACCATTAAGCGAGTCAGAAAGTAACAATCCAATTTTCTGATTTGAGGGGTGCTCTTTTAGTCCGTTGTTTGCAATGTAAAACAGTGCATATTGCTTACCAACTTTGTGGATAGTTGGGTTGTGTGACGCAAATTTATCCCAGGTATTTTTGCCTGAGCCTTCCAATACTATATCAACAAACTTAAACGGACCCTCCGGATTATCTGCAACATAATGTGCTATTTGGCTGTGAGTTTTCCATCCTTGATGTCCGGTTTTCCGCGGCCAGCGTGCCACAAACAGATGAGTTTTGCCCATTTCGTCCTGAATTGGCGAACAGCCCCAAATATGCCAGTCATCATCTTGCACAACAATTCCTTTAAATTCAAGTGATTTTGAAAACCAACTTTGTTTATTTTTTAGCGTTTTATCTATTATAACAGCATTGGTTTGTGCATTATCTCCAAGACCATCCATTCCATATTTTTTTGCTTCATTTTGGTTCTTCTCTTTAACCGAAAGCTTACTTGTTGCTCCCGAACATGTTAATAAAGACACCGGCTTATTACACTCAACTTTAAATGCATAAGCATCTTGCTTAGACGCTTTGTTTGTTAAAATTTGCAATCCCGCATCGGTAAGTTTCCAATTAACCTCTCCACCACCCAGCAATTTTATATCAACAATATCACTCTTTTTCCAATCTTTACAAGCGATAATTTTTCCGGATGGTTTATCTAGCATGATTGCATAAAGCACACTATCTTTTGTTGTGAAACGAACTTGATCTTCGCCAAAAATATGCCAGGGGCGGGTTCCGTAAATAGCCTCGCCATTCATACTCAGCCATTTTCCAATTCCTTTTAAAATATCAATTTCTTCCTTATCGAAACTCCCGTCGGCACGAGGAGGTACGTTCAGCAGCAGGTTATTATTTTTCGAAACAACATCAACCAAATCGTGAATTATCTCTTTTGTAGATTTGTAGTTCGAAATACCTGTGTGGAACCACGGACCAATTGAATTATCGGTAAGTTTGGGTTCCAGCTCAATTTTTCCTGAGAAGCGACGTTCCATAACTTCGGTGGCAATACCTTTGTAAAATATACCGTGGTAAGGAATATCTTTAAAAACCATTACCCCTTCGTTTATTCCGTTATGCCGGGCTGCATTCTGGTTGTAGAAATGTGAAATAACTTTTAACCCGGTTTGTCCCAAATCATCCTGAAAAGGAACAGCTGCATCGAAATACAGAAAGTCGGGATGGTAATTGTCTATTAAATCTTTTAATCGATTTTCCCAGTTTTCTTTATACTCTTTGGGCGACCAGAGTGGAGAACGCAGCTCATAATAAGTTCCTCCCAACTCGGCTCTGCTTCTTGGCTTTCTAAAATAGTCGTTGTAATATTCACTTGGTTTTTTGTGATATAAATCAGCATATTCCGGGTCATTCCCATCGTATGGAATCCCTTTTTTATGACCTGTTAAATCGTGGTCTTTATTTACAGCCCACCAACTATACGAACGCGAGAGATGCGTTGTAGCGCCCCAGTGCAAACCGGCTTTAAGCGTCTCATCTCTAATCTCTTTACAAACATCTGTTTTCGGACCGTAATGCATAGAGTTCCAACGCGGCTGGTATTTCGAATTCCACATATCGAAATTATCGTGGTGGTTGGCCATGGTAACGATGTATTTTGCACCGGCTTCTTTAAACAATTTCACCCATTCAGCAGCATTAAACTTATCCGCTGTCCAGGCTTTAATCACACCCTTATATCCAACTTCTGACGGATGCCCCCAGTTTTTTAAATGGTCTTTATAAGCCCCACTACCTT
This sequence comes from Flavobacteriia bacterium, assembly GCA_003973375.1. Lineage (GTDB taxonomy): Bacteria > Bacteroidota > Bacteroidia > Flavobacteriales > Flavobacteriaceae > Namhaeicola. The sequence goes on along the minus strand of QNYL01000002.1, from coordinate 438 downwards.
GCACATACATATCGCGGGCGTACCAGCCATTTCTCGAACTTTTAGACGCAGTCTGTGCATTCCAATGCGAATATATTCCAAACTTGGCATCGCGGAACCACTCCGGACATTTATACTGTTTAAGAGACTCTACGGTGGGTTCAAACTGTTGAGCATTTATATTCGATGCCAAAATTAAAATGGAGAATAATAATAATTGTTGATATAGATGTTTCACGTCATTTTAACCATTTTATTAATTAAGAAATACTATAATTCCCGGCTCTATTTTATAGGAATAGTTCGATACTATCCTAAAAAGTGTGAAAATGCAAAAGTTATTTCCAGAATATTTTTGTTCATTTTTTAATAAGTGTTTGTCTATAAAGTGCTTGATTTTTGAAAGATTAAGATTTTTGATGGATTTTTGTTTTTTTTATTGCAGCAAATGCTTGTGTA
>QNYL01000250.1 GCA_003973375.1 Flavobacteriia bacterium | reverse complement strand
TAAATTTAAAAAATACATGGGATATCTTCCGTTTTAACGGAGAAGCACTCAAAGCTGATTTTAAGATGATTACCGATGGCAGAACCTCTGCACCCATACCCAAAACCGTACATTGCATCCATAAAGAAAATATCTTTCTGGAAGAAAATGTAGAAATTGAGATCGGAGTGCTAAACGCGAGTAAAGGACCAATCTATTTGGGAAAAAATACTCAGATCATGGAAGGAAGTATGATTCGTGGCCCTTTTGCTATTCTGGAATACGGCGTGGTAAAGATGGGAAGTAAAGTTTATGGACCAACTACGGTTGGACCTAAAAGTAAGATCGGAGGAGAAGTAAATAATGTGGTCATGTCCGGCTATTGCAGTAAAGGACATGAAGGTTATCTGGGAAATGCTGTGATCGGTGAATGGTGTAATCTGGGAGCCGATACCAATAATTCTAATCTGAAAAATACCTATGCTGAGGTAAAGATGTGGAATTACGAAAAAGAAGGCTTTGTAAAAACAGGATTGCAATTTTGCGGACTCATTATGGGAGATCATTCAAAAAGTGCCATCAATACCATGTTCAATACCGGAACGGTTGTGGGAGTGAGTTCAAATATCTACGGAAGTAATTTCCCAAGGAATTTTATTCCTTCATTCTCGTGGGGCGGCGCTGCAGGATTTTCAACCTATCAGCTCGATAAGGCCAAAGCTACGGCAGAAAGAGTTATCCATAGAAAAAATGAAGATTTTACTGAGGCAGATCAAAGAATCATGGATCACATCTTTGAGATGACCAAGAAATACCGGAATTTTTAATTGTAGTTGATCAATACGAACTTACTTCACCGGAACCACTCACATTTATATCTTCAAAAGAAGGATTTCCTTTGTATCTGATGTCTCCGGAACCCGAAACTCTGGCTGTTAATTTCTCTCTTACATCTATATTCATTCCTCCTGAACCGGATACCCTTGCTTCAACTTTTTCAGAGACAAGATCTCTGGCATCTATATCTCCCGATCCGGAAACCGATGCCTTAAAAAAGTCTGTTTTACCTTCCAGATCAAGATCTCCCGAACCGGAAACTACAGCTGTAAGCGACCCGGTATCAATTTTGATATCAATATTCCCTGATCCGGAAACACTCACCTTAAACTGATCTTCTTTAATAAGCATTTCAGAAGTTATCTCGCTGGCGCCTGATAGTTTAATCTCTTCAATATCTTGAATTGAAACAGTTATATAAATGTTTCTACGGGTTGAAATGCTGGTATTCTTTCTCCATTTTATCTTTAATGCACCGCCTTCTACTTTGGTTTCTATCAGGCCTACCAGATTTTCTTCTGCCTTGATCCTGATCAGGCCTTCTTTTCCGTTAACCAGATTTACATCGAAGGATCCCGACACATAGATCTTATCAAAATTGCCGACATTTCTGGTGGTTTTGATCACTTTACCATTCCCTTTTACTCTTCTAAATTGTGCATCAAGCCTTACTGAAAAGAGAACCAACAGGATCAGCAGACTTGTTTTATATTGATTTTTCATTTTTATAGTTTTTAATTGTTTTAATTTTAAAAATTGTACCATTTTACATTTCCATAATCGGAATCAATGGTGATTTTTGCATTTGAATTTTGATCATTTACATAGCCTTCATAATATTTTGAAGTGTTTTTTACTACTTTTTTCCTGTAATTAATATGGTCAATATCATCTGTAAGACCTCCATAGCTCAGGGTAACATCAAAATTGAATGATGCCTCCGGATCGATACCGATCTTTACCCCTGTATAATCTGTGTTGATCTTAACAATTTTAAAACCTTTCATCATTTTACTCACTTTTATACTTCCATAATCAGCTACAAGTCTGAGTTTTTTATAAATTGATCCCAAACGTATGGTCAGGTAATCACCATCTCCCTCAATGCTATTGGCATTACCTACCTCAAGTTTACCGTAATCACAACTAAAATTCAATGTTTCAATATTTTCAATTACCGTATCGGAATAATCGGCTTCCAGATCAATTCTCTTTGCTTTATCAACGGTTAAACCGGAATAATCTGCATTGATCTCCCCGCTGTTTATAAATTCAATTACAGAATTGTTGGTATAATCCATATTGATTTGATTGTCTTCATGGAACAGACTTCCAATAATTACTTTTCCGTAGTCACAATTGATCTTGGCCCTGCCCCGTAATTCATTCAGAGAAATGGTACCATAATCGTTGGTCAGATCAGCCCTGTTGGTTACCGGCATTTTTACTTTATAATCGATCTGCAGATTGGTATTGGAATTACTGCCAAACCATCCGTTGGATACCCTACGGATCACAGTCCGTGCATATACAGCACTGCTGCTGCCATTAAATTCGACATTAATTTTATTTAGCCTTTCCAATACTTTGCTCTCACTGTTTCCGCTTACGGTAATCTTAACCTCAATCACCACACGGTTCTCATTCCAGGTAATCACATCTACATTACCGTATTTACTGTTGATGTTGACCAGGGCATCTGCATTGACAGAAAACTCTTTTTTAATGGTCTTGGTTTTTTCATACTTTAATTTTTTAGGATTTTCAGAAGCTGTAATAAGCATTGGTAACCCGATAAAAAAAGCAAATAATATTGTTTTGTAATAAAGTTTCATATTGCTGTTTTTTTTTATAATAATTGTTGTTTTTGTTCTTTAATTCTTTCGATATCCTCCAACTTTTCCATCAGATTTTGAAGGATCTCAATACGTTTTTGAAAATTAGTGATCATGGCAAAGATTACCCTCTTGTCTTCACTGCTTTCTTTAAGTTCTAAAGTGAGCTTTTTATAATCTTTTTCAAGGATGTTGAGTTGGGCAAAAGCATCATCAATGATCTTTTGATTTTCCGGATTCTTATTCTCTTCAATGGCTTTGATCTCTTTTTGAATGGTTTGCATAAAAAAGCTCTGCGTTTCTTCCATTTTTGGAGAAACATCTGCCAGTTCGAGACCTTTATTCGGATTAAGGTCTTTACCATACCACACTCCAAAAATAATCAGGATCGCTGCAGCTACAGATAACCACGGCCAGTAGATCACCTTTGACTTTTTATTCTCCTGTTTTTTTAGCCTGGCCTGAAATCTTTCAAAATGCCCTGCATCAGGCTCTCTCAGATCAAAATCCCTGTGCTTATCGCCGTATAATTTTTCAAGATCATTTTTCATAACTTATCCTTTTATTAAAGCCTTTTGTGATAAAATACTCCTTAATTTATTCTTTGCCCTCGATATGGTTGTCCTGCAATTCTCATTACTGATATTCAGTATCTGTGCAATCTCCTCATTATCGTAACCTTCTATTAATCTTAAATTGAGTACTACCCTGTAATTCTCCTTTAATCCCTGAAGAGCCTGAAGCAGCTCCTCTGTTCTCATTTCTGTACTCAAACCATCGTAATCTTCTTCCTGCTCTTCCTCAGCCATCTTATAACTTACACCTTCTAAAGAAATCTCCTGCTTGTCTTTCAGTTTCTTCAACTGCGATAAACTCCTGTTGATTACTATTCTTTTTAACCAACCTCCAAAGGCTGCATCTTCTCTAAAGGAATCCAGTTTGGTAAAGGCTGTTAAAAAAGATTCCTGCATCACATCTTCTGCTTCAAAACTATCGTTTAGTATTCTGTAAGCGGTATTGAACATGGATTTGTAATACAATTTGTACAATTCAAATTGCGCATTCTGTTCTCCTTTCCTACAGTGCTCTATCAGCCGGCTTATATGTTGATTGTTTCTTTGCAAGTACTCAAATCTATTAAAAAGACATTTCGCTCATAAAGTTGTTACACTTTAACCGGAAAAAATTTCTGATATAATACCTAAATGTGTTAATTCTTAAACATATCACTTCTGTAAAAGCATTCTAAAATACAATGTTTCAATACTTTAGTTTATTTAATGTCCTCATCACGAAATTAAATTATGGCATAACTATTGAACACTAAAGTAAGAATAATTATAGAAAAAAGTTAAATTATTATAAACAAAGCGCTTACATTTGTTGATTAGTTTAGCACTTAATAGAAACTGGCATTATTAATGCCAAAATGACGTATAATAAGATATGAGCAAAATGAAATTATTTAATATTGACAATTTGTCATTTCAGCATTTTCTTGATGAGGAATCAGAATTGATCCCTTTAATGACCTCTGAAGATGAAGAAGCAATGAAAAATGAGGAGATCCCTGATGAATTACCAATATTACCTTTAAGAAATACTGTTCTCTTTCCGGGCGTTGTTGTGCCCATTACCGCCGGAAGAGATCAATCGATAAAACTACTGAAAGACGCCAACAAAGGCGATAAAACCGTTGGGGTGGTTGCTCAAAAGAATGAGGCTACCGAAAATCCCGGGGAAAAGGATATTTATAAGATCGGTACTGTAGCAAGAATTCTAAAGATCCTGAAGATGCCTGATGGCAATACCATGGTGATTTTACAGGGAAAGAAACGATTTGAGATAGAGGAGATCATCCAGGAAGAACCTTATTTAAAGGCAAAGACCAAGGAACTTGCTGATATTATTCCACCCAAAAAAGATGTTGAATTTAAAGCGATCATTGATTCTGTTACAGAATTGTCTCTGAGGATTATTAAGGAAAACCCTAATATCCCTACCGAAGCCTCCTTTGCCATAAAAAATATCCAAAGTGATACTTTTCTGGTAAATTTTGTTTCTTCCAACCTGAATCTGGATACCGCTTCCAAGCAAAAACTTTTAATCATCAGTGATTTGAAAGAGAGAGCTTTAGAGACTTTGAAAAAGATGAATCAGGAGCTTCAACGACTTGAACTGAGCAATGATATTCAGTCCAAGGTTCGTGAAGATATGGATCAGCAGCAGCGTGAATATTTTCTTCATCAGCAAATGAGAACCATTCAGGAAGAACTGGGTGGAGTTTCCTATGATGAAGAGATTGAAGAGATGCGTCAGAAAGGTAAAAAGAAAAAATGGAGCAAGGAAGTAGCTGAGATCTTTGAA
>QNYL01000111.1 GCA_003973375.1 Flavobacteriia bacterium | reverse complement strand
TCCCTTTGGCCAGTGAACGATCAGAGGTGTGGATACACCGCCTTCGTGCTCGTAGAGTTTATAATATCGCATAGGCGTATTACTAACATTGGTCCAGGAAACTCCGTAACTTTCAAAAGATTTTTGTGTTCCCAGATCTTCCGGTTTTTTACTCTTTCTTGAAACAGACAAACTGCTTGACCCATTATCCGACAAGAAAATGATCAGAGTATTCTCCAGTTGCCCCTGTTCTTCGAGGGTTTTGACAATTCGGCCTATGCCCTGATCCATCGCATGCACCTGTGCGGCAAAAACAGCCATCCGCTTGTCCATATCAATCTTCTGTTCTTCTGATAAACTATTCCAGTCTAAAACTCTGTCTTCCGGTTTTGACAATTTTGTATTGGAAGGAATTACACCAAGTTTTAACATTCTTTCATAACGTTTTTGCCTTGTTTTTGTCCAGCCTTCCATATATTTTCCCTGATATTTTGCAATATCTTCCGGTTTTGCATGTAAAGGCCAGTGCGGGGCCACCTCAGCCACATAAAGAAAAAACGGATTTTTTTTATTTAAAGTTACATGATCTTTGATAAACTGACTTGCATGATCATTGATTTCATCTGTAAAATAAAAATCTTTACCCGGTTCTATTTTTTTATCATCTGTATAAAGATTTTCGGGTTTAAAATAATCGGTTGCTCCTTTTAACATTCCAAAAAATCTGTCAAACCCGCGATGTAAAGGCCAGTTGTGTTTCGGACTATCCTGCTCACATTCGTCATCTTTATTTACATGCCATTTACCTGAAATATACGTTGAATAACCTGCCTGCTTTAATACCTCTCCCAAAGTCACACACTGATCATTAAGCTGTCCGGTATAACCGGGTTTCCCAAGATCCAATCGTGTCATCCATCCCAGACCCGTTTGATGAGGATACAATCCTGTTAAAAGAGAAGCTCTTGTAGGGCAACATCTTGAAGTATTATAAAACTGAGTATAGCGAAGTCCTTCCCCCGCCAGTTTATCAAGATTGGGTGTATGGATCTCACTACCGTAACATCCCAGATCCGAATACCCCATATCATCTGCCATAATAAGCACAATATTAGGTCTTTGATCTACTTTTTCAGATTTTTCTTCTGAATCTTTTTTACAGGAATTCAGTGATAACAAAAAAATTATCAAAGCAAGTATTGCTGTTTTTTTAAAGCAAATCATAATAGAACTTTATTGTTTGGCTATTGGATATCTTAGTATTTTTATACTGTAGGGTGAAATTGTAATTTCTTTCTTCTTTTTAAGCAATACCATCTTTTCTGAAGGTTTTTTACTCTTTACCGGAAGAAGGGTTTTCGCATCTAACTCAAACTGATCTGAAGAATACGAGATCTCCTGAGCCTGCATTTTTCTGGCAGTTCCCGGTAGTTCCAAACGAAGCTTGACCGGTTTATCTTTAGACCCGTTGATGATCATTACAGAAACAAACTTTTCATCAGTTGTTGTGTAAGCCCTGACAAAATCAGGGGTATTGAGTTTTGTTTCCACCAGATTATTTCCCATATAACGACTCCATAGATAAACGGCCCAATACTGGCTGCGTGGCCTCATCTCCGGATCTTTAGGATTGAATAATCCGTGTCCTCCTGTTTCTGTTGTAGAAAAAAGATCCCACTGAATTGCAATATCGATTCCTGAACCGGCAATCTCACCCAGCATAACAGCTGACCAAAGCGTATTGGTCAGGTCAACAGTGGTCATATCTTCCTTTACCTTAATATTCCACTCGGTCAAAGCTATTTCAATGGCATCCTTTTGGTCAGGACGGTATTTTGCAATCCAGCCTTTGATTCTCGCAACTGCAGCATTGATCTCCGCAGCATGATTGGCCATAGTAACAAAACAGGTGTCTTTATCTTTTGAAGGATAAGCATGAAAAGAAATAAAATCGATCGGAGCATCCTGATCCTTGATCAATTCCTCAATAAACGGCAGACTCATATTGGAAGCAGCGCTTCCTCCAACTTTTATTTCCGGATCAGCCTTTTTCATCGCCGTAGTAAAAAGTTTATACCTTCTGACATACTCTTTTGCATTCATTTTCGAACCATCCGGTAAGATATATCCTGTTTCCCAGTGACCGTCCAACTCATTGCCCAATTCCCAGTATTTTACATCAAATGCATCTCTGGCAAAGAATTCTCTCTGTTTGACCCATTTTACCCATTCTACAGCCATCTCTACAGTACCTGTACCCACATTTACAGTTACCATCGCCTCCGCCCCAAAGGAATGAATGAACTTATGAAGGAATAATACATCTGTAAAACCATGAAAATCTGAAAGATGATGTTCATTATCCACAATTCTGAAACCCGGGGCATATCCGGAATAATCCACATCCCATTTCCCATCTTTATAGCGGGTCATATCAAAGCCCGACTTAATTGGATTTCCTCCTTCTTCTTTAATTCTTTTCCAGTCCTCTGCAGAGATATAGCTCTCTTCAGAAATACGCACCCGATTACCGTTCCAATACAATTCATTCGACCAGGATCCGCCCGGAATACGAATGATTCCCGGATTTAACTGGCGCAAATAGGACAAGAAATCGAGATCCATAAAATAGGATTCCTCGTAAAAAACACCTGCATTAACTCCCAGAAGCATGGGTTTATCATAACTGGAAATAATCTTATGAGTATTTACTGTGAGAGAATAATCTTTACTTTGCGACACTATTATCCACGGCAGTAAAAAAGTTATTATAAATATTATTTTTAATCTATTTCCCGGCTTCATCATTTATTATTTACGATTCAGAATATATATTTAAGAGCGGTTAAACACCCATAATCACCTCTACCTGATGTGTTTTTCCATCATTAAAAGCAGGAACAATTTTACCATCGATCCTCTCTCCATCTACGATCAGATAAGCGATCCCTTTTGAGATATGATCCGGATTTTTCACTTTTATCTCATAGAAAGAATTTCTAAACTTACGTTTAGCGGTAAAACCTTCCCACGATTTTGGAATACACGGGTTGATCTCCAATCCGTCATGCCGTGGATTAATACCCAAAATATGTTTTGTAGCCGCCTGATAGGTCCATGAAGATGTTCCTGATAACCAACTGTTTCTCGCCAAACCAAATTGCGGATGTTCATCGCCTAAGATATTCTGCGGATAGCAATAAGGTTCGCATTCAAAACGGTCGATAATATCGTTCTTTGAGGCCGGGTTGATCTGGTTGTAATACTGAAAAGCGCGGTCACCATTTCCTACCATGGTCTCTGCGATCATCACCCAGGGATTTGAATGCAAAAAAATTCCGCCATTCTCTTTGGCTCCCGGTGGATAGGTTGTCACCCCTCCTTTACTTGGATCAAATCCGTTATACCCCGGATAACTCAGTTTAATTCCAAACTCAGTATTCAGTTTTTTATTAACCGAATCCAATGCTTTAACAGCCCTTTCTTCGGTAGCAAAACCGGAAAGAACAGACCAGGATTGCGCATTGGTGTAGATCTGCCCCTCTTTATTTACCTTAGAACCAATTGGTGTACCATCTTCTTCAAAATAACGCACATACCATTCTCCATCCCAGCAATTCTTATTCAGTACCTCTTTCATATGTTCGTGATCTTTTTTATACTGATCTGCCATCTCTGGTTTCTCCAGATATTCCATCAGTTCGATCATTTCATTCAAGGCACGGCCATAAAGGTTTGCATTAAAAATACTTTCCGCATCACCATGCAGGTTTACCGTATCATTCCAGTCGGCAAAACCTAAAAGCGGCAAACCGTGTTTACCGGTATTGTTCTTGGTAAAGTTTAAAGATCTCTCCAAATGATCCAGAACAGTACCTTTTTCTCTTTCTTCAAGGCTGAGTTCCTTATCGTAAAAAGTAATTTCTTCTTTTAAAAAGTCATAATCACCTGTTTCTTTTAAATAGGCGGATACTGCAAGAATGATCCATAAATGATCATCTCCATAAAAAGTTCCTTCTCCTTCTTCACGCGAATCTCCTTCATTGGCTTCCATGGTCAGCGGAAAGAACTGATGCATGGCAGAACCATTTGCATTCTGAACGGAAAGCAGTTTTTTAAGCAGTTTTTTTCCGTCTTTGGGAACCGATGCAAAAATACCCATCACATCCTGAGAACTGTCGCGGAATCCAAGACCTCGGGCACCAAGACCCAGTTGATAGAGCGAAAGATATCTCGACCAGTTCAATGTAGTATGACACTGGCGTGGATTATGTATATTCACCATCGAATTGAAAGCTTCATCAGGTGTATTAAATTGTGCTGCCGAGAGATATGTTTCCCAGAATTCAGCCTGCTCTTTAAAAGCTCTGTCTACGGCTTTTTCATCCTTAAATTCATCAGCTGCTGCATTTATCTTTCCGGGTTCTTCCTGTCCGAGTAAGGTGATAATTCTTTTGCTTTCTCCCGGTTTAAGCGTACCAATTTTATGTAAGATCGCTGCAATATTATCTCCTCTCCTGGCTTCATAGTTTGACAAACTGTCGTTTTGAAGTTCCTTCGGATCCCTCCAGGTACCGTATTCATTCTCTCCTAAAAAGAGTTTACGGTCGGTTTGAAAAGAATCTGCCGGATGGTTGGAAGTAAAGAAATTATTTTCATATTCCTTTTTCATAAAGGCATACTGTTTTAAAAGTACAGTACCATCCTCATTATTAACTGCATCAACCGTCATGGTTTGCGGTACCCAATCGGCATTGGTATATTGTTTTAATGCATCAAAATGAGTGAATTCCACCACCGGAATTACATCAATCTCAACCGGGTTTTCTGAAATATTTGTCACTTTGATATCACGAATTACCACATTTTTATCTTTAGGGACAAAAATGGTTACCTCAGTCCTTATTCCGTAAAATTCAGAAATCAGTCGCTGATACCCAAGTCCTACTCTGCTTTCGTATTTATCGTATTTATCAAGAGTTGGTACAAAAAATGGAGAAAAGACCTTATATCCGTTCTTTTCTTTGATCCGGATGTAAAGCGTTTC
>QNYL01000298.1 GCA_003973375.1 Flavobacteriia bacterium | reverse complement strand
AAATATTTCTACCTATAATAGTATTTGCTAAAAGGTAAGCTTCAATTTTATCTTTACCGGTTGTATACCTAATTCCTGTATAAGATCCGTTTACATTAAAATACCATTTTTTGTAAAGTATACCGGTATAAATATTTGCTATATATTTAGGAGTATAAGATAATTGCTTTCTATCAGAAAAATTAAAACTCCAAAAATCATCTACATTGGACACATCTGTATAACTGTAATTAACTCCCCAGTTCAGATCCACTGCTCCCAGTTCACATTTTTTATCGAAACTAAATTCTGTACCAAAACTTTGTACCATTTTTAAATTAACTGGGCTCCATATAGCTCCCGAAGGCACCCATTGTATCCAATTATCAACATTCATTAAGAAAAAAGAAACTCCAAAAGTAGAGGTCTTCTTTTCTTTGTTTATAATAAAATCTTCTCCTATTTCATAATTCATTCCATTTTCGGGTAGTAAATCTGGGTTACCTCCTGGGTTCCAAAAACGATCGTTAAAGGTTGGAATTTTAAAACTTTTTGCAATTGAAGCAGTAGTTCTAAGGGTATTTTCACTGGTTTCAAGTATTAAATAATCAAAGCCTAGTGATGGAGAAAACTGGTTGGTATAATCTAAAACAACAGATTCTCTAAGATTTACAGCCATGGTTAATTTTGGCACCAGTTTCACTTTATAAGACGAAAAGAAATCAAATCTGTCTTCGTTAATTTTATCTGCATAAGCATATACATCAGAGGTCAGGTGCGAATAATTAATACCTATATTGAACTTGCCAAAAAGTAAATCCGAATTGAAATAGTTGATATTAGATATGAACGATTGCGTAGATATAATTTGATCATAAGTGTTGTTATATAATTGATAATCATAAACATACCCAAAGCTTGTACTCACCTTATGTTTACCATTATTGTAGTTTAAACCCGAAACAATTCGTAAATTCTTATTTTCAATCTCTTTATAGTCAGCCCCATAGTAATTTGAGGACATGTTGGGTTGAATTTCATGCCAATTGTATTGATACCATTTTTTTGTGAAAAAGAAGAAATTATCTGATATTTTATAATTAAATTCTTGTAAAATACCATAATTTTTTATCGCAGCATTTTTTTGAACATCATTAACATATTCATCTTTTTCAAAATCTTTTACAGCAATATTTAAAAACGGAAAATCATTTTCTTTTTGCTGGTAAAAAGCCTTAATTCCATAGTGTATCTTGGCATTGCTGTAATCAAATTTACCACCTGTAAAATAAGAACCAAAACTACCTATATCTTGCTGAAATAAAGCACTTAGACCATGGTTCCATCTGGGTTTGTTATCCAATTGAATACTTCCTCCAATTGCATCGGTACCATATAAGGAACTGGAACTTCCAAACTGAATTTTCACATCGTCAAACAGAAACACAGGGATATTTGACATATTGGAATGCCCTAACGTAAGAGAGTTGATATTTAGACCTCCAAACATAATTGCAGTATGATCCGGGCTGGTACCTCTAAACCGGATTGTTGATAACCCACCGGCATCTTGTTTGATATAAATGGGCAGGTTTCGATTGATCATATCTGTTAGAGTACCTCCCGAAACATGGCTCAGCCTGAGTGAATCAATCGTTTCTATTTTACTCCCAACAAGGAATTTATCTTTTTTTACTGTTAATTCAACATCATCCAATAGAACAATGGTATCTAGTTCTTGTGCGATAATTGTAAAATGTAAAAAAGATACAAATACAAGAATTGTAATTTTTTTTATTGACATTATTTTTGTTTAACCCGAACATATTATTTTGGCAGGTCTTCTGGCTTACCTTACTCTTTCACGCCTTCCCATCAAAATTGTGATAGTGACGAAGTTTGAAAAAGCTTTTCTTAAGGCTTACAGCTACGGGTATAGCTCCGGTTTTTCACCGGATTCCCTTTTCATTCCGATTAAAAATATAATGCGGAAAACCAAATTCATGACAAAATTAAAGCTTTATTTCTATGTAACAAAGGTTATTTAACTAAAAATTATTATCCACTATAAAATATTTGTAATCAGAATTTTTCATTAATTCAATCTCTTGAACTTTATCTATTCTGATATTCTTTAAAATACTAATAAGAACCTTAATTGTTAAACCATGACTAACAAGCATTACAGTTTCATTTTTATGCTCCGTTGCAATTCTCTTCATTAAAGTGAGTAGCCTCTTTTTAACCAAAACGGCGTTTTCCATATCATCATCAAGTTTAGTCAAATCAAAAAACTCCGGAAATTTTTTACCTTGTAATTTACCTAAATACCATTCTGAAAGTTGATCTGTTTGCTCTAATTCAATTCTGTGATAATTATGGATTTCTCTTGCTGTTTCCAATGCTCTTTTTAAAGGGCTTGTATATATTTTGTGAATTTTTACCTTATTCAATTTTTTTGCAAGTAATTTGTTCTGCTGTTTTCCACGTGCTGAAAGTGTTCCATGTGTTTGCCCCTGACATATACCATTTACATTTTCAATAGTTTCTCCATGTCGTACAATAATTAATTTCAACATCTCAGATCTGTTTGTAGGTTTTGTCTGAAACTAATAAAATAGAGGGCTTTTTAGTAATTCTGTTTTCCTGAGTAATCACAATAGCATTGAAAACTTCTTCAATATTTTTATAAGTCAAAACTTCTTCGGGTGTTCCTTTTACATATATTTTTCCCTGATCCAACATTATTATAAAATCACAAAATTCTGCTGCAAGATTCAAATCATGAATAATCATTAAAACGGTCAGATTATATTCTTCATTTAATTTCTGTATCAGATTTAGAACTTGCATTTGATGTGAAATATCCAAATGAGATGTAGGCTCGTCTAAAAGCAACAACTCAGGCTCCTGTGCCAGTGCTTTGGCAATTGCCACTAACTGTTGCTCTCCACCACTTAATTCGGTCATCAACTTATCCTTAAACCTCAGAACACCTGTAAGTTTCATAAATTTATGTGCCAGTTCAAGATCTTCTGCCGTATCAAATAATTGAAATTTCTTCTTATAAGGATACCGTCCCATCAGCACATAATCTTCAACCGAAATATCAACTGCATCGGCAGTTTGTGTTACGATTGCAATTTTTTGTGCCTTTTGTTTCGGTTGCATTTTTAAGATATTATTGTTGTTTAAATAGATACTTCCTTTTACAAGGGATAATTCTCCGGTTATCGTTTTAAACAAAGTTGTTTTTCCCGACCCATTCGGTCCAATAATTCCGGTAAAAGATCCTTTGGAAATATCAAAACTAATGTTATCGATAATAAATTTATCAGTATAGCCGCTTTTCAGTTTTTCTATTTTAAGAAAATTCTTGTTATCCATTATATTTTTATTTTGGATCTGCTCATTACAATAATAAACACAATTCCTCCTATCATTCCGGTAATCACGCCTATTGGCAATTCATTTGGTGCAATAATAGTTCGGGCAATGATATCGCTAATTAAAATAAATATGCCGCCACCTAAAAAAGAAGAGATTAATAATAATCTGAAATCAGATCCGATTATCAATCTCATTAAATGTGGTATGATCAAACCAACAAAACCTATTACACCTGCAACAGAAACACTTACCCCTGTCAAAATTGATGCAAGAATAAATATAGCCCTAATGATAAATGTAGTATTTACCCCTAAATGCTTGGCCTTTGATTCACCCAAGCGCAGTGCATTTAACGGATTTGCCATCAAATAAGATGTAGCTAAACCAACTAAGGATATATAAAAAACTGCTTTTACTAGGATTTTATTAGGCTCATCCAGCGAACCCATAATCCAAAAAATAATGCTATTTAAGTTTTCGGCAGTTGTTGTTGACATTAGGAACATCATTGTTGAAGACGACATAAAGCTTATCATTACCCCTATCAAAAGCATTCTGTTGATATTGTAATAATTTTTTCTAACAGCAAGGATATAAACCAAAAATGTAGTTGCTACAGCACCTATAAAACCCGATACAGGTAGCATATACACCCCGAATACAAAACTTAAATTAAAAATAATTGTGATAGCAACTCCAAGAGATGCTCCTCCTGAAATACCTAAAGTATAGGGTTCTACTAATGGATTTCGATAAACACCTTGCAATAAAACACCTGAAAGACTTAAGGCTCCTCCAACTGCAATTCCAAGAATAATACGAGGAAGCCGAATATTATGGATTATCATATATTCAATACCCGTTTGATTCTTAAATATTTTTAGAATTTCATTTGGGGTAAAATTAATCTCACCAACTGAAAGAGCAAGCAACGAAACAGTTATCAGCAATAAAAACATTATTGCAATAAAAAAAACTTGTTTGATATGTTTTGAACTCATATCTTTTTTAAATGTAAGATATTAACATCGTATTGTAAATTTTTATGCCAATCAAAACTCAATTCCTTTTCTGCTTTTCAGGCCTTTTTGATAGGGATGTTTTATCATTTGAATATTGCTAACATAATCTGCTTTATCCATAATTTTATCCGTAGCACCTCTCCCTGTCAATACCAACTCTAACTTTTTTGGCTTACTTTTAAAAAAATTCAAAATCTCATCTTCTTCTAAAAACCCATCTCTTACAGAAATTAATAATTCGTCAATAATCAGTAAATCGAAGTCATTTTCTTCAACAAAAAGCTTTAATTTTTCAAAATTTAATTTAGTGATTTCTGTATGCATTGCCTTTGTTACAGTTTTATCAAAAGAAGGATGTTGAGCATCTGTATCAAAAATAATTGCTCCAAGCTTATCGAGTAAGTTTATTTCTGTAATACCGTATTTTGATGGTTTTTTATTAAAAAATGCATAACAAACCTTAAACCCATGGGCTAAAGCTCTTACCGCAAGTCCAACGGATGCTGTTGTTTTTCCCTTACCCTCTCCTGTATAAACATGAATCAGTCCTTTCTTCATAATTTTAATTCTTATAAATATGGTTAATAATAATCTCTAAGGTTTTTGTAAAGGAATTCACTGTAGGGGTTGCTGCCAGATT
>QNYL01000112.1 GCA_003973375.1 Flavobacteriia bacterium | reverse complement strand
GTGTAGGGATCCAGGTCGTTCAGCATGTTATCGATGAGCAACAGGTAGAAGAGGTTAAAATTCTTTCAGCCGGAGAATACAGCGGTATAGGAGCTACCACAAAATATATTGGTGATAAACTTACTGTTTTTGAACTGTATAAAGATATGCCGGCAGATAAGGCTGGTTTAAAAGTTGGGGACGAGATCATCAGGGTAGATCAGTTAGTGGTTACGGACAAAAATAAGCATGAGATCTCAGCCTTATTGAAGGGTGCCGAAGATACCAAAGTGAACTTACAGGTAAAAAGGCAGGGTAAAATCCTGAATTTTAATGTACAACGTAAAAAAATAGATGTGAATCCGGTTCCGCATTATCAGATGGTTGATGATAAAACAGGATATATTTCATTTATAAAATTCAATACAAAAGCCTCAGATGCTGTAAAAAAGGCTTTTCTCGATTTGAAATCGAAAGGAATGGAACAACTGATTCTCGATTTGAGAGGAAATCCGGGCGGATTGCTTAATGAAGCAATTGAGATTACAAATTTCTTTATTCCAAAGGGAGAAACTGTGGTAACTACCCGGGCAAAACTTAAAAAATGGAGTGAAACCTATCGTACACATAATGAACCTATAGATCTTGATATACCCATAGTAATTTTAATCAATGGAAATTCGGCTTCGGCAGCTGAGATCGTTTCAGGATCTTTACAAGATTTGGATCGTGCCGTGATTGTAGGCGAAAGATCCTTTGGGAAAGGTTTGGTACAACGCTATCGTGATTTACCTTACGGAACCAAGTTAAAACTAACCATTTCAAAATATTATACCCCAAGTGGCAGAAATATTCAGGAACTGGATTATACACACAGAAACGGCAAGGAAGTGCCTAAATTTTCATCAGCACAAAGAGCTCTGTTCCACACAAAGAACGGAAGAAAGGTTTACGGAGGCGGTGGTATAGCACCCGATGTAAAAATTGAGAAACCAAAAAGAAGTACTTCAACAGAAGCTTTGCTCAGTTCTGATGCGATTTTTAATTTTGTTACCGAATACTATTATGCTCATCCGAAAATAGCACAACCAAAAGATTTTATGCCGGATAACAGTATTTATAATGAGTTTATCAGTTATCTTGAATCTCATCCTGATAGTTTTGAGACACAGTCTGAGAAAGTCTTTAAAAATGGTTTTGAAGGGATGGAAAAAGAAGAGTATATAAATTCTGTTTCCGGTGAATATCAGGCCCTGATGAAAAAGATCCAACAGGAAAAAATAAAAGATCTTGAAAAGAATAAGGAAGAAATACAGGAATATTTGAATAATGAGATCTTAAACAGGTATTTTTACAAAAAAGGAGAATATATCAATCATATTTATCATAGCAAATATATTTCGGAAGCAATAAGAATTCTGAATGATCAGAGTGAATATCAAAAAATCTTACACTTAGAATGAATGGAATTATAAGAACCAAGGCTCATGAATCGTCTAATGCCATTGAGCGGATTTATATTACAATGCGTCACCTGTTCAACCGTGGTTTCTACAAACCTATGGGGGTATCCGGTAACACGTTAAAACAGGCTCTACTGACTTTACGACCTGAGATCTATGGTACTATTGGCGAAGAAAAACTCGAATTGGAAGGCTTACTTTATATTATTGATCGTTTACCGGAAGGAATAGCAGAATGCCGCTATGTCAATCTGATTGCTGAAGAAGGATTCTCAAACTCACATTTTCCTGCGATTGTACCGGCGAAAAGAAGAAGGAATTGTTACAGAATAGATAAAGATCAGATGAATATTGAGATCACACGGGGAAGATCGGATGTTTATGATGTTTTAACCCATTTGACCTTTTTGTATATCGAAGCTGAAAAGATTGCAAAAAGGATTTTGATTTCTGAAGATGGAGAGTTGACACGGGAATGGGAGATTCTGGAAGATATCATTATTAACAACAAAGCTTTGGATAACGAGAAAAAAGAAGTCCTTTTTTCTTATTTATCAAGTATTCTGGGAAGAACTTTTCAGGAAGTTCAGGAAATTCATAAAAAATTTGCAACGGATGGAAACCCGAACCGTTTTTTTGAGATCATCTATTGGATGGGTAAACTGGCTTTAAATGAGATATTTGATGAACAGAAACGCGTCATCACCTTTAGTCCGGTTTTAAGAGAAATGATCGGCCATCATCTTTATGGAGATATCTGGGCAACTCATATCAAAAGAACAATTTTCGATAAAGATTTACTCGACAGACCGGTACATATCATCAGTGCCAATATGCACAGTGTGATGAACTCAATCTATGCTCCCATTGTTCTTACAGAAGAAAGTAAAAATAACAAAGGAAATGCTTTGTTTGAACTTTTAAGCAAGGAAGATAATAATGATTTGCGAAAGAAAGTAAAAAATTATGCTGCAAAGAACGGGTTGATCTTTTTAAGAGATAAATCGGGTACCAATATCAATGTTCAGATCATCGATACGCAAAAGGTTGATTTTAAGCAATCGGGCTATAAAATTGACGAAAAACAGGAGAAAAGACCTGTGCTTATAGTAATGGATTACGCTTTTGGAGAGCAGGCCTATGAAACGATGGATGAGTTGCTAAAACCCTATGAAGATGAATATGGAGAAAAACATTTTTTAAATATTGAATCGGTCTCTGTGATGGGAAAAGCAGGTATTTTGAAAGGAAATAAAGGAGATATTATGATTCCTACAGCCCATGTTTTTGAAGGTACTGCTGATAATTATCCGTTTAAGAACCAGTTTAAAAAAGAAGATTTTCTGGGTCAGGATTTAAAGGTTTTCAAGGGAACCATGGTAACGGTACTGGGAACTTCTTTGCAAAATAAAGATCTTCTGGAATTCTTTCAGAAATCTACCTGGAGAGTCATCGGCCTCGAAATGGAGGGAGCCCATTATCAAAAAGCGATACAATCGGCTTCAAAGATCCGCGGCAATATCAGTAAAAAAGTAAAAGTAAGATACGCCTATTACGCCTCAGATAATCCGTTAAAAACGGGAAGTACACTTGCTTCGGGTGGCTTGGGTACAACCGGTGTTAAGCCAACTTATTTGATTACTCAAAAAATACTTGAACATATATTGTAAAATGATAGTTATATTTGTCTAAATTTTAATCTTTAAAATGGAAGAAAAAAAACTAAGCCCTCAGGAAGAAGAAGTAGATTTGGTAAATCTGTTTGTAATTCTAGGCAGAGGTATCCGGAACTTCTTTAATGCAATCTTTTATTTTTTCTCTCAGGTTTATCACTATCTTATCCTGTTACTGATTTTCTTTAAGAAGCATACTTTAAAACTGGGTATTGCCTTGATTTTAGGTTTTATAGTCGGCTTTATATTGCATAAAACAGAGCCAGAAACCTATGTTTCCAAAATGCTGGTGGAATCGAATTTTAACAGTGGTGTTCAGTTGTACAAACAGATAGATTATTTAAATGATCTGGTTAAGAAAAAAGATACAAATTCACTTGCCGATATTCTTAATATAAGCAGTGAAGTGGCTTCAAATCTGAAAAAATTTAATGTTTTTGCGTATCAGCCTGATAAAAGCAAATACAAAGCCTATGATGAATATATGCAAAAGACAGACACGATCTATACCAAAGGTTTTACGTTTGATGATTTTAAGAAGAGAATAAAAGATTCTGATCTTGGGTTTCATCAAATAGAAGTAGAATCGAGCCTAAAAAAATCATTTGTAGATCTTACTCCCGGAATAATTCACCTGGTTGAGAACGAGTATTATAAAAACAGAAAAAAGATTGAAAAAGGAGAGATCCTTTACAAATTAGGCATTTTAAATAAAAATCTGGTTCAGATCGATTCTTTAAGAAAACTCTATAAAGAAGTATCCTTAAAGGAAGCCGAAAAGCCTGTGGCTACATCAACCATTGAGATCTCACAAAAAGAGTATAAGAAGGAGGAAAATGATATCAAACTTTTTAGTATTTCTAACGATTTGTTAGATCAGATCAACACTACAAATCAAGAGCTGATCAGAAAAAATGATGTTTTAAATATTATTTCCAACTTTGATCAGGTTGGCGTACCGGATAAAAATATTACCCATAAAAAATATTTCCAGTTTGCAGTATTGTTCTTTGGATTAATGCTGGGGTGGATATTGCTGAAGGGGTTGAATAGGTATTTAGAAAATTACAGAAAATAAAAATAAGCTCTGATTCTTTTAAGTAAGAATCTATATTATTTTAATCATGGTCCTTATAATTAAAGTTTTAATGAATAGTTAAGCACTAATATTAAACTGTAGGGTTATTAAAATAATTAAAAAATTGAATAAAAATAATATGATCTAAAAATGGGAGATGTTTAATTTAATAAAAAATAACAAGCTCCTTTTTAAGAATATTTCTTACTTAGCATTTTTTCAAATAGCTAATTATATTTTACCTATACTGGTTTTCCCTTATCTCATTAAAGTTGTTGGGATTGAAAAATTTGGAATAGTTTCTTTAGCACAAGCTGTAGCATTATATCTTAATGTTTTAATAGAATATGGTTTTAATTTCTCTGCAACAAGATTTATATCTAATAACAGAGATGATAAAGTGTTGGTAAACAAAACAATCACAAGTGTAATAACATTAAAATTAATTTTTTTTTGTTTGATTTTGTTACCATATATCCTAATAATTTACTTTGTTCCTTATTTAAAAACAAATGCTTTTTTATTCGCATCAGGTTTTTTAATTTTATTAGGAATGACCTTTTTTCCTATATGGCTCTTCCAGGGAATCGAAAAATTGAAATATATAACAATTGCAAACTTAATAGGCAAGATAGTAACAATTTTAATGATCTTTGTTTTAATTAAAGTACCTGAAGATTATATATATATATTGTTGATTTATGCTGCCGGATCCTTAATAACAGGTCTCCTGGGACTATTTTTTATTAATTTTTACGGTTTTTCATTTGGTAAAATTTCAATAAAAGATATAAAATATCATTTACAAGAAGGATATTCAATATTTATTTCTTCTCTTGGTATAAATCTAT
>QNYL01000019.1 GCA_003973375.1 Flavobacteriia bacterium | reverse complement strand
CTTTCAGAGATGATCTTAAAATACCAAATATCTCCCGTATTCTTTACATGGGTGCCTCCGCAGAGTTCCATCGAATTACCAAATTTAATGGTTCTAACCGTATCACCGTATTTTTCGCCAAAGAGCATTAAAGCGCCTTGTTTAGTGGCTTCTTCAATAGGAATATTTCTGTTTTCTTCCAGATCGATCTTTTCTGAAATTCTTGAATTGACAAATGTTTCTACCTCTGATATTTCTTCCGGAGTAAGTTTAGCGAAGTGTGAAAAGTCAAATCTTAAGCCTCTGGCAGTAACGGCAGATCCTTTTTGTTCTACATGTTTCCCTAAAATGGTACGAAGCGCCAGATGTAATAAATGAGTGGCGGAGTGATTACAGGCAGTTCTGAAACGTGTCCTTTCATCTACAACAGCTTTAAATGAGCCTGTCAGGTCTTCAGGCAGGTTCTTGGCAAAATGAAGGATCAGATTATTCTCTTTTTTTGTGTCCAGTATATAGATTACGTTTCCGTTAGAAGCTTCAAGATATCCTTTATCACCGGCTTGTCCTCCTCCTTCGGGATAGAACGGAGTCATATTGAACACCAGTTGATACATTTCTCCATCTTTTTTTGAAGTGACTTTACGGTAACGTGTAATTTTAACTTTTACATCGAGATAATCGTACCCAACAAATTCTTCTTCATCATCGTCTCTTAAAATTACCCAGTCTTCGGTATCTATTCCTGCTGCGGCTCTTGAACGGTTTTTTTGTTTTTCCATTTCTGATTTAAAGCCTTCTTCATCCAGTTCGAGTCCTTTTTCTCTTAAGATCAATGCGGTAAGGTCCTTCGGGAAGCCGTAAGTATCGTAAAGTTCAAATGCCTTTGCACCGGAAACAGTTTTATCACTGGTATTTTTTATGATATTATCCAGTAGAATCAATCCCTGATCGAGGGTGCGCAGGAAGGATTGCTCTTCTTCTTTGATTACACTCTGGATGAGATATTTTTGCGATTCCAGTTCAGGAAATGCTTCTCCCATCTGATCGGCCAGGGTATTGACCAGTTTATAGATAAAAGGTTCTTTCTGGTTCAGGAATGTAAATCCGTAGCGAATTCCTCTTCGTAGAATTCTTCTGATCACATAACCGGCACCGTTATTTGAGGGCAACTGACCATCGGCAATAGAAAAAGATACTGCTCTAAGATGATCGGCAATAACACGGATGGCAATATCGGTCTTTTCATCTTTTCCGTAATCCGAGCCTGTGATGACTTCGATCTCTCTGATCAAAGGCATAAAAACATCGGTATCGTAATTGGACTTTTTATTTTGCAATACCATACACAAACGCTCAAAGCCCATTCCGGTATCAATATGTTTTGCAGGGAGTTTTTCCAGACTTGAATCTGCTTTTCTGTTGTATTCTATAAACACAAGGTTCCAGAGTTCCACAACCAGAGGGTGATCTTTATTAACGAGTTCTTTTCCGGGAATTTCCTTTTTCTCCGCTTCAGATCTGAGATCGACATGGATCTCACTACATGGACCACAAGGTCCCTGAGCACCCATCTCCCAGAAATTATCTTTTTTATTTCCGTTTAGGATCCTGTCGGTATCTATATGTTCTGCCCAGTGGTTATAGGCTTCCTGATCAAAAACGAGTTTATCTTTTTTATCACCTTTAAAAACAGTTACATAAATAATATCTTTGTCGATACCGTAAACTTCTGTGAGTAATTCCCACGCCCAGGCGATGGCTTCCTTTTTAAAATACCCGCGTTCCGGTGAGGCCGGATCACCAAAACTCCAGTTGCCAAACATCTCGAACATAGTATGGTGGTAGGTGTCGATTCCAACTTCTTCCAGATCATTGTGTTTACCCGATACTCTTAAACATTTTTGTGTATCGGCCACACGTGGATGCTGAATTTTTTTTTGTCCTAAAAAGTATTCTTTAAACTGATTCATTCCTGCATTGGTAAACATCAGGGTAGGATCATTTTTCACCACAATCGGCGCTGAAGAGGTGATTTTATGATCTTTTGATTTAAAAAAATCTAAAAATTTTTGTCGGATTTCCTGGGAGGTCATATCAATTATTTAAAGGCTATTTGTCAAAGTTTATATTTTAATTACAAAAAAATTGTAATTTTGCTTATTCAGTTTGAATTATTTTTAATTCAGATGCAAAAATAGTATAATTAAATATTATGGCGAAGGTAAAATATTATTACGATTCAGATACTTTATCTTATCGAAAAATAGAGCTTCGTAAACGCGATAAATTCAAAAAGGGTTTACTTTTCACCCTGGCTTCGGTTTTATTCGGGGCTTTGATAGTTGTTGTTCTTTTTCAGTTTGTAGAATCTCCCAAAGAGAAGGTTATGAAAAGAGAATTGGAGAACATGCGTTTAAATTACGAGTTGCTCAACAAGAAAATGGCTCAGGCTCAGAAGGTTCTTGAAGATATTCAGGAGCGGGATAACAATATCTACCGTGTTTATTTCGAAGCAGATCCGATACCGGATGAGCAGCGAAAAGCAGGTTTTGGTGGAGTAAACCGTTATAAATCACTTGAAGGTTTTGAAAATTCCGATATGATCAAAGAGGCTGCAAGAAACATCGATATTCTTTCTAAACAGCTGTATGTACAATCAAAATCACTTGATGAGATTACTGATCTGGCAAAGGATAAAGAAAAATTACTCGCTGCTATTCCTGCGATTCAGCCGGTAAGCAATGAAGATCTTACACGAATGGCTTCCGGTTACGGATGGAGGCATGATCCTTTTACAAAAGCACGAAAGATGCATAAAGGAATGGATTTTACTTCCCCGAGGGGAACACCCGTTTATGCAACAGGAAATGGAATTGTCATCAGAGCGGATAACAAATCTACAGGATATGGAAATCATATCAGGATTGATCATGGCTACGGATATGTTACACTTTATGCCCATTTATCCAAATACAATGTAAGGAAAGGTAAAAAAGTAAGGAGAGGTGATTTGATAGGTTTTGTTGGAAGCACAGGTCGTTCTCAGGCTCCCCATTTGCACTATGAGGTGAGGTATAACGGGAAAGCAGTAAATCCAATAAATTTCTATTACGGAGACCTGTCTCCTGAAGAATTTAAAGAAATGTTATTAAAATCTTCTCAGGAAGGACAATCATTTGACTAATGCATATAGACTTGCCGGATAAGCGTTATTTTAAAATAGGTGAAGTAGCCAAGGCTTTTGGTGTAAATACATCACTGATAAGATTTTGGGAAAATGAATTCTCTGTAATTCAGCCCAAGAAGAATAAAAAAGGCAACCGGCTTTTTACTCAGGAAGATGTAAAGAATCTCCAGCTGATCTATCATCTGGTCAAAGAAAAAGGATATACGCTTGACGGAGCAAAGAACAAATTGAAAGAAAATCCTAAAAAATTAACTAATAATCATGAAATAATTATTAGTTTAGAAAGCATTAAAAAAGAACTTTTAAAAATTAAAAATCAACTTTAACTAAAATTTTATTTATTATGAAAAAATTTCTTCCTTTAATTATTATAATCATTATTCTTATCGGTCTGTTTAAATGGGGTGTGGGTTTAAATAATACGATGGTTGAAAAGCAGGAAGCTGCTAAAACACAATGGGCCAATGTAGAAAGTGCCTACCAGCGCAGGGCTGATCTGATTCCTAATCTGGTAAATACCGTAAAAGGTTATGCAACTCATGAGCAGGAAACCCTCGAGGGTGTGATTCAGGCCAGAGCCAATGCAACCAAAACTACCATAGATCCGACCAATGTTACACCGGAACAGATGGCTGCCTTTCAAAAAGCCCAGCAAGGATTAACAGGAGCCTTAAGCAAACTGATGGTTGTTGTAGAGAGATATCCGGATCTGAAAGCAAATCAGAATTTCCTCGAGTTGCAAAGTCAGCTGGAAGGTACCGAAAACCGTATCAATGTAGAAAGAAACCGATATAATGAAAAGGCTAGGGATTATAATGTATACATCAGGAAATTTCCGGCAAGCATTATAGCAGGTATCTTAAATTTTGATCCGCTTATATTATTTCAATCTGCTGAAGGAAGTGAGAAAGCACCTAATGTAAAGTTTGATTAAAAAATAATTTAATGATTATTATTAATTTAGCCAAAGTATCTTACTTTGGCTAAATTATTCTGCAAAAAACTTTATTATGGAAAAAATAGAAGATTTTCTGACACCGGAAGAAGAAGAAAAAATTGTTCAGGCCATTCTGGAAGCTGAGAAGGAAACATCGGGTGAGATTAGGGTTCATGTGGAAAAAGAATCATCGGTAGAAACTCTTAAAAGAGCTAAAGAAGTTTTTTATTTTCTTAAGATGGGTCAGACTAAAGAAAAGAATGGTGTTTTGTTCTATGTGTCTGTACAGGATCAGAAATTTGCGGTTATAGGGGATGAAGGGATTGATAAGGTTGTGCCGGATGATTTCTGGGAAAGTGTAAAAGAGATTGTAACTTCCGAATTTAAACAAGGAAATTATTCAAAAGGGCTTGAACTGGGAATTTTAGAGGCTGGTAAAAAGTTACAAATGTATTTCCCCTATTATGAAAAAGAAAAGAATGAACTATCTGATGAAATTTCTAAGGGTTAATTATAAATGACTTTATGAAGAATTTTTACGATATTGCTATAAAAGAGATCAAAAATGAGACTAAGGATTCAGTTTCAATACTTTTTGATATACCCGAAAACCTGAAAGACAAGTTTAAGTTTATTCCCGGTCAGTTTATTACTGTTGATGCTAAAGTGAACGGTGAAAAGCTAAGAAGAGATTATTCAATCTGTTCTGGATGGTAAGGATACACTCGGTCTTTTGCCTACCGGCGGTGGCAAATCCATTTGTTTTCAAGTGCCGGCGTTGTTGCAAGAAGGCGTTTGTCTGGTTATTTCGCCGCTGATTGCTTTGATGAAAGACCAAGTCGCCAATTTAAAAAAAAGAGGCATCAAGGCGGAAGCCGTCTATTCAGGAATGCATTATATGGATATTGACCGCATTCTGGATAATTGTGTTTACGGTGATGTGAAATTGCTCTATCTA
>QNYL01000271.1 GCA_003973375.1 Flavobacteriia bacterium | reverse complement strand
TATATTCTTGATTGAAAGATTTAAAAATTGAAAAATTAAGATTCCCCTCCTTTGTGTAACTCTAAAGGATCATTACTTGTTTGTTTTCTATACAACAAATTTGAATTTTGAGTTTTAAATATCCTGATCACACCAATCCGTTCTTAAAACCGACAGCTAATTCTCGCTACAATCACAGCAAGTGCAATTCCCTTTAAAATGGTAATTCCAGCTGTTCAGGCAATAATCTGAAGGTTTTTCTGTGATGGATTGAGCTACCGTAATTCCTGATCGCTTCACGATGATCTTTTGTTGGATATCCTTTATTTTTACGCCAAAGATATTCAGGAAAATCAAGATCAATCTTTTTCATATATTCATCCCGGTAGGTTTTTGCCAGTACAGAAGCTGCAGCTATACTTAAATATTTACTGTCGCCTTTAACAATGGTTTTATACTGGATTTGATGAAAGGGCTTAAATTTATTGCCGTCTACAATAATAAATTCAGGGGCTTTTGATAACTTTTCAAGAGCCAGATGCATGGCCAGAATCGAAGCATTGAGAATATTTATTTTATCGATCTGATCCTGATAAACAAAAGAAACTGCATAGGTTACAGCTTCTTTTTCTATGATTGGGCGTAACTTATCTCTCTGTTTTTCTGAAAGTTGCTTGGAATCATTTAACAATTCATGTTGAAAATTCTCCGGCAGGATCACAGCAGCAGCCACTACAGGTCCGGCCAGGCATCCTCTGCCGGCTTCATCGGTTCCGGCTTCCAATAAACAGGATGAAAAATTCGATCTGAGCATAATTAAAAGTAAGCTCAAAAATAAAAAAATTGTTAGACATATACGTTGTCTCGATCACTTGTTCTTACACCGATCCAGAAAACCTTAAGATTTAAAACTCTTCGATTAATGTTGATCTTATTTTGCTGAATCTTCATTTCATTTATCTTAATGCTTCAATGATATAATGATTTAATTATTGAATCTTATATTTTAATTTTTGTTACTAATCAGTGTTAAGTTTTCGAAGTTTTTCTCTGAAACTCAGTATCTTTCCCGCCTACCAGAGTGAAAACGGCGGGCAGGTTTGCGATTCTTTGTGATACAGCCATTGCACAAAGTTTCTCAAAGAAGCACAAAGTGGCACAAAGATAAAACAAGAATCACCGTAAGCAGTTGGCATTATTGCTTTTCAGTACAGTGATTAGTCCTAATTTTTTTATACCATCACCTTATTTCCCCATAAAGTGCTAAATTGTCTCCATCTAAAAAAGTAAAACCACAAATGCAAATTGGTATCATTTTATTTCTTTTATTATTTTACCTTTGTCTGACGAAAAATTAACAGATGCTTAAAGGATTTATTTTTACCTTCTTTATCTTTTTTACCCTCCTGTCTGCTGCTCAGATCAATCGGGGGCAACTGGGGCAGGTGAGCAACCGTTTTGAGGGTAACGCTTCGGATTCTTTAAATTACAGAGATGAATTTAAAGTAAAATTAAGCGATAAGACACATTTTACCGATTATAAGATCATTTCCTTTAAAAATGACACAACTTTTATTGATACAACTCTGAATATTTCTAAATATTACAAGATCAATTACATCCATAAGGATAATTTCGAATATCAGGAATTCGAAAATCAGGCGCAGCCTTTTACAACACTTTCCTACAGTTTCAATAAGGTAAGCTTGTATCCTAAAATTGGTGCCAATGCCAAACATTTTAACTTTTACGAAGTTGAGGATATAAATTATTATCACGTACCAACTCCTACTACCATACTGGCCTACCGGTCGGGGATTCAGCAGGGGCAATATCTCGATGCCTTTTTTACCTTTAATCGTACCAAACAATTCAATGCTTCCATTGGATATAAAGGATTGCATTCGCTGGGAGATTACAGACATATGTTAAGTGCTCACGGTAATATGCGAATCAGTATGAATTACCATACTAAAAATAAACGCTATGATATTAGAATGCATATAGTTGCTCAGGGTCTTAATAATGAAGAAAACGGTGGACTTACACCGGTTTCAATTGTTAATTTTGAAAGCGGAGATCACAATTTTAAAGACCGTGCGAGGCTAGAAACCAATTTTACCGATGCCGAAAATACATTGAGAGGAAACCGTTACTATTTTGACCACAACTATAAACTCTGGCAGGAAAAAGATTCAGTTGAAACAAGAAAATTATCAAATTTAAAGATTGGTCAGATCTTTAACTACGAAAGAAAACATTACGAATATCGCCAGGGTACTCCAAGCCGGTTGCTAGGCCCCTCATTTAAATCGAAAATTAATGATGATACAAAACTTTCCAAGCTATACAACGAGGTTTATATCGATTTTACTTCCCCGTATCTGCTGGGAACTTTCAGGGTAAATGTAAATAATTACAATTACGATTACAGCTATAAGAATATGCTGATCAGTGATGGCCAGATCATCCATTCCGGTTTAAAGGGTAATATTCTTGCGGCCGGTGCCGAATGGCAAACGGATATGAAAAAGTTCAATTTGCACGCCAAAGGATCTACCATCTTCAGCGGAAATCTCAACGGAAATTTTATAACAGCAGATGCTACTTATACCTTAGACAGCATTACTTCATTCTCGGCCGGAATACTAAGCAATACCAAATCACCTGATTTCAATTATTTGTTGTTTCAAAGTGATTATAAAGAATACAACTGGCAAACAGCCTTTAAAAATCAAAGTGTAAATACCTTATTTGCTAACATCAGATCAAATAAGTGGCTGAATGCTTCCGCAGAAATAACAAGCATTAGCAGTTATACCTATTTTGAAAAAGATGAAGAAACCGGTCAGGCCGTACCCAGACAATACGACGGAACGGTTAATTTTATGAAAATAAAACTGGGAAAAGAATTTCGTCTTGGTAAATTTGCTCTGGACAATACATTTATCTTTCAGAATGTTTCCGAAGGAAATGAGGTATTCAGAGTGCCTCAGTTTATCACCCGGAATTCCCTCTATTTTTTCGATCATATTTTTAAAGGAGATCCTTTGTACCTGCAAACCGGAATCACTTTTAAATATTTTTCCGGTTATTACATGAACGATTACAATCCGGTATTATCGGAATTCAGCATTCAAAACGACCGAAAATATGGCGGATATCCCATGTTCGATGTCTTTATCAATGCCGAGATCAGCCGGGTACGGTTGTATTTACTTTTTGAGCATGTAAATGCTGATCTTACAGGATATAATTACTATTCTGCTCCCAACTACCCCTACAGGGATTTTAAAGTGCGTTTCGGACTGGTGTGGAATTTCTTTATTTAAGATTATGCAGAAGGAGATACAAATTCAGGTTTCACCGGAAATTGCCCAAAATGATGAAGCTCTAAAAAAGATCTTTGCAAGAAAAAGCAGAATTCCTGCTGAAGAAATAAATCATGTTGAGATCTTAAAGCGTTCTATCGATGCACGCCATAAGAATATTAAAATCAATCTTAAGCTAAAAGCCTATATTAAAGAAGCTTACCAGGAACCGACTTTTGAATTACCCGATTATAAAGATGTAAGTAATTCTGCTGAAGTAATTGTGATTGGAGCCGGACCCGCCGGATTATTTGCTGCATTGAAATTAATAGAAAAAGGAATCAGACCCATTCTTCTGGAAAGGGGAAAAGATGTAAAAAGCAGACGCAGGGATCTTGCTGCCATTATGAAAGATCACAGGGTAAATGAAGACTCTAATTATTGTTTCGGAGAGGGCGGAGCAGGTACTTTTTCAGATGGTAAACTGTACACCCGATCAAAAAAACGGGGAGATGTAAACAGTATCCTCAAACTACTCATCGCTCATGGTGCTCATAAAGATATTTTTGTAAATGCCCATCCGCATATCGGCACCAATAAATTACCGGGGATTATTCAGAATATCCGGGAAACCATCATTACCCATGGGGGAATTATAAAATTTAACAGCAGGGTAACTGATATTCTGATCAACAACAAAACAACACAAGGTGTAAAATTACAGAACGGAGATGTGATCCGGGCATCAAAGATTATTCTGGCAACAGGACATTCGGCAAGGGATATTTTTGAGATTCTGTATAAAAAAGGGATTCAGATTGAAGCAAAACCTTTTGCCCTGGGAGTACGTGTAGAACATTCTCAGCAACTGATTGACAGTATTCAGTACCATTGTGATATCAGGGATGAGCACCTCCCTCCTGCCTCCTACAGCGTTGTAAAACGATCACAGGACAGAGGGGTCTATTCTTTTTGTATGTGCCCGGGAGGCGTTATTGCTCCGTGTGCTACTGCTCCGGGCGAGGTGGTAACCAACGGATGGTCACCTTCAAAAAGAGATCTTTCCACTTCCAATTCGGGGATTGTTGTGGAACTGGGATTAAAGGATTTTGCCCCTTTTAAAGAATACGGTCCGCTGGCCGGTGTAGAATTTCAAAAACAGATCGAACAAAAAGCCTGGCATCTGGCAGGAGAAACACAAAAAGTGCCTGCACAGCGCCTTGCTGATTTTATCAGCGGAAAATTGTCAAAAGATATTCCAAAAACCTCTTATGTTCCCGGAACAACCTCCGTTGAACTGGGCAGTCTACTCCCTGAATTTATATATCAAACGCTGCAGGAAGGCTTTAAACAGTTTGGAAGAAGTATGAAAGGCTACATTACAAATGAGGCTGTAGTCCACGCTCCGGAATCGAGAACCTCATCCCCGGTAAGAATTCCAAGACATCGTGATACTCTGGAACATATAGAGATCAAAGGACTCTATCCCTGCGGAGAAGGTGCCGGATATGCCGGTGGAATCATCTCAGCTGCCATTGATGGAGAAAAATGTGCTGTCCAGTGCAGTCTTGCTTTAAAGAAATGATCAAATGCTTTAATGCAGAAATACTTTAATACTACACTAAGGAGGGGAGTTTTAATTTTGGATTCTGAATTTGACAGACTGTACATCCCTGATATAGATTGACCTAAACTGGCATGTAAGGATCTCATATAATGTAAATTTTTTAAGCCTTTATTAGATTTTCCTTATGATTATTCTATTCTACAAGCCTCGTAGAGGCTAACAGTTAGTAAAAC
>QNYL01000182.1 GCA_003973375.1 Flavobacteriia bacterium | reverse complement strand
ATTTAAAAATTTTCATCATAAAATATTGATATCAAGTAAATTGGTGCAAAAATATTAGCTTAGAGGTGAATTTTTCGGGTTAATATTAGTGTCTGTCTATAAATTGCTTGATTTTTGATAGATTATTATTTATGAATCAACATCACATCAGCACATCACCATTTCACCGCTCATCACTAAACACTCACCACTCAAAACTCAACACTCAAAACTCACCACTCAACACTCAAAACTCACCACTCACTTCTCTTTCTTAATATCTTTTATATTCAGCTGAAGATTCGTCATTCCATTCCAATGGTTTTCTTCAATGGTAAAAGCAGCTTTAAAAGAAAGACCATTTTTTATCAAAGGATATTTGTAACCAAGTCCGAAACCAATAGCCTGATATGTATTAGTATCAGAACCTTTAATAATACTGAGCTTTAAATGATCTCCATCATTTCCAACGGTTTTTCCATACCCGTTATCTCTTAAACCGGAAGATTCAAAAACGGGCTTCATATTTCTTGGGCCAAAAGGACCGAGTCGTTTCAGGATCCTTAGAAATTTTGGCGTGATCTCATGAAGTGGAATCTCAGAATCAATGGTGATCTGTGGAATCAACATCTCCTCAGAGATACTTTCTTTTACTACTTCTTCAAATTTATTCTTGAATAAAGTATAATTCTCAGGCAGGATCGTCAGACCCGCTGCATATTTATGCCCGCCAAACTGTTCAATATATTCGCTGCATTTTTCAATGGCATCATAAATATCAAATCCTTTGACTGACCGTGCTGAACCTGTAAGTTTATCTCCGCTAAGTGTAAAAACAATGGTCGGGCGATAATATTTTTCTATAAGTCGTGAAGCCACGATCCCGATCACTCCTTTATGCCATTCTTCACGACAAACTACCGTTGAATAGTTCTTTTCTTCCTGATTGCCTTCAATCTGGATCAGGGCTTCTTTGGTAATTTCTTTATCCAGATCTTTGCGGTCAGAATTAAAAACTTCGATCGCTTTTGCATATTCCAGTGCTTTTTTATAATTTCTTTCCGATAACAATTCTACCGCATACAATCCGTGTTTCATTCTTCCGGCTGCGTTGATCCGTGGAGCGATCTGAAACACCACATCGGTAATGGTCAGGATATCCTTTTTCATTTGTTCTGTAATAGCTCTGATACCGGGTCTTGGGTTGGCATTGATCACTTGTAATCCAAAGGTTGCCAAAACCCTGTTTTCATCTGTTAAAGGAACAATATCCGCAGCAATCGCTGTAACGACAAGATCTAAATAAGGAAGCAGGGAATGTATGGTTTCACCTTTCTTTTCGGCCATAGCCTGAATCAGTTTGAAACCGATACCACAGCCGGGTAATTCTTTAAAAGGATATTGACAATCATCGCGTTTTGGATCGAGAACAGCTACTGCTTCAGGTAATTTATCTCCCGGCCGGTGATGATCGCAAATAATAAAATCAATATTTTTCTTGTTGGCATAATCTATTTTATCATTGGCCTTGATGCCGCAATCCAAGGCAATAACAAGAGAAATATCATTGTCATGGGCAAAATCGATCCCGGTAAAAGAAATGCCGTACCCTTCCCGGTATCTGTCGGGAATATAGGTGGCCACTTTAGGATAGTTGTTTTTTAAAAAGGTTGATACCAGCGTAACGGCTGTTGTACCATCCACATCATAATCTCCGTAGATAAGGATATTTTCATTATTCTCTATGGCTTTTTCGATCCTGCTCACTGCTTTATCCATATCCTTCATCAAAAACGGATCGTATAGATCATCAAGCGTAGGCTTAAAGAATTTACGTGCCTGATCAAAGGTTTCCACACCGCGCTGTACCAAGATCTTTGACAGGTACTTATCAATTTTAAGCTCTTCGGCAAGCTGATTAACCTTCTCCTTTTCCGGTGATGGTAATTTTTCCCAGCGCATATTTATAAATCTTAAGAGTTAGTAACTTAGTCCAAAATAAAACAAATTGTCTGTATATTAATGTTAAAATAAACGCAATGTTAACATGAATTTTCAAAAAGACTAAATTTTTTCTTTAAGATTAGATTTAATTATTTTGCAAAAAATGCATACTTCTATTATAATAACGTATTAATCAGATTAATAAATGCTAAAAAAGACATCTTTTCGCGTTTTTATGCAACTATTTAGATAAATTCCATAAATTAGCGTAATTAGTGTTTGTCTATAAAGTGCTTGATTTTTGAAAGATTAAGATTTTTGATGGTTTTTTGTTTTTTTTATTTCACCTTAAAAGCCATCTGCTTAGCTGGTGCAATGCGGGAGAAGAATCTGTAAGATTTTTCCGTGTAAAATTATATCAAACTGATATTCATTGGTATATTCTTCCAGTTTTAGATAATCAAAGTATATTTTTCCTCCCCGGAAAGAGATTCCCCCATAAGAGACCCAGATATTCTAATTCCAAAACCCTAAGGTTACCCAAATCGACCAGCCGCACTACATCCGGTAGCGCATCTTTACAGAGTAAAACCAAAACAGGAACATTTTATTAAAAACTCCTTTTTGATTCATTCTGAAAGATTTAAGAGTTATCTGTAAAAATTCATTTCATCAAGGTATTTCCATACCTTTTCAGGAAGTAACGGGCGAATATTTTTCCCATCGGGAATTGCTTTACGGATAAATGTTGAAGAGATCTCTACAATCGGTGCCTTAACGCTGTGGATCTTCGGATGATTTATCAGTTCAGGAACAATTTTTTGATCAGAAATACGGGGATAAACATAGATATGATAGTTTTCCAGAATCACTTCATAGTTCTTCCATTTATGAAAACTGCGTAAATTATCCTCTCCCATAATCAGGTTAAACTGATGTTCAGGATATTTCTCATCAAGATAAGCCAGTGTATTAACGGTATAGTTAGGCTGCGGTAAACCCCATTCGATTTTAGAGGGTTTTAATTTAGGATAATCTTCTGTGGCCTCAAGAACCATTCTGTAACGGTGATGATCAGCCAGCAGCGATCTCTTTTCCTTAAAAGGATTGTGAGGCGTAACCACAAACCAAACCTCATCCAGATCTGAATATTCCACCAGATGATTGGCTATGATCAGATGCCCGATATGGATCGGGTTAAACGAACCGAAAAAAAGTCCAGTTTTCATAAAGGATATACTTATTTTTCAATAAATTCTTTTACCAGCTGATAAGCTTCTTTTTTAGCCTTTTCCAGATTATCATTAACCAGGATCACGTCAAAATCAGGAGAAAATTTCATTTCTCTTTTGGCTTTTGCCACACGTTCGAGAATTTTCTCTTCCGGATCTGTGTTTCTGTTGCGCAAACGTCTTTCCATTTCTTCCAAAGATGGAGGCTTCACAAAAACAGCCAGTGTTCTGTTGGGAAATTTGTATTTTATCGAAAGTCCGCCCACCACATCAATATCAAAAACAGCGTGCTTTCCTTCACTCCAGATCCTTTCTACTTCCGATTTTAAAGTGCCATAAAAATTATTGTGATAAACTTCTTCCCACTCCAGGAAATCATCATTTTTGATATGTTCCTTAAACTCATCCACAGTGATAAAATAGTAATCCTTCCCGTGAATTTCCTGTCCTCGTTTTTCACGTGAAGTGGCAGAAATGGAAAATGCCAGATTTAGATCTTTTTGCTGCAGCAGATGTTGTACAATGGTGGTTTTACCGGAACCTGAAGGAGCCGAAAAAACGATCAATTTACCTTCTTTCATCTACAGAATATTTAACAATTGTTCTTTGATCTTTTCCAGATCATCTTTCATTTGAACCACAAGCTTTTGCATGGGAGCATAATTGGCTTTAGAGCCGATCGTATTGATCTCCCTGCCCATCTCCTGACTGATAAAGGCCAGTTTCTTTCCGTTGGAAACTTCCGACTCCAATTCCATTTTAAAATAGTCGAGATGATTCCCTAATCGTACTTTTTCTTCTGTAATATCCAGTTTTTCAATATAATACAGCAGTTCTTGCTCGTATCTGTTCTCATCGTAGTTCACTTCGATCTCACTGATAGCCTTAAGCAATTTCTCCCTTACCGCATCCAGTCTTTCCTTATCGATCTTCAGGATCTCATCCAGCATATGTTGTATATTATTTAAGTGCAAAATAAAATCTGCTTTTAATACTTCTCCCTCATCTTTTCTATACTCCTGCAATTTTTCTATCGCTTCCAGAATCATGGCGTATACCTGATTCCACTCTTCTTCATTCAATTCTTCCCTTTCAGCTTTCAGCACATCAGGTAAACGCATAGCGATGGCTAAAAGATCATCGGAACCTGTATTGAGATCTTTAAGTTGCTCCATATAACCTGAAACAATATTTTTATTGATAACTGCCGATGCATTCTCGCCTGTATTCTCAACATAGATGGAGAATTCTATCTTCCCACGCATCAGATTTTTAGCAAGCATTTTTCTGATTTCAATATCTTTTTCCCTGTAAACTGAAGGGATACGGGTATTAATATCGAGATTCTTACTATTTAAAGATTTTATTTCAACGGTTATTTTTTTATTAGCAAGAATCTTGTTGATCTTACCATAACCTGTCATTGACTGGATCATAGGATGTTTTTAAAATATTTGCAAAGTTACATAAAAACGCACAACTCAGAATGCTTCTTCCTTAGGAATTATTACAGAAAACTTGCTATATTAACTCGTTCTTTTTCCTTTTTCATCGTTAAAATATTAAATCATAGCTTAGGCTATGCTTGAATATTTTCCCTTGATAATGAAAAAAATAAATTCGTTATTTCCATCAACTTATTTCATAATATTTCCTTAGGTTTTCGTCTAACCTGTTGTACAAAACAGCTCCGTAGGAGCTTAACTATTCGTAAAATTATCCAAAAGTCAGACCACCTGACCCCTTACTATTTTTCAAAAGTTAACAATCTTTGTTACAGTGCAATGAGAAAAAACTATAATTTTGGTCTCGGATTTTAAAATGACCCCAATATACCTCAAACAAGACTTCCGCTTTTTCCTGACTATATAGAACTAATAAACAATTATATCGGAGTAAAGAAAGAAAACCACACGGTTTTTTATTGGTCTCAAAAGTAG
>QNYL01000099.1 GCA_003973375.1 Flavobacteriia bacterium | reverse complement strand
CGTTTCCGGCATATACAAACGAAAGGCATAGATCATCATGATCAGCATTCTTAAAAAGTAAACCCATACTATTGCATAGATAAACTGCTCATTGTCAATCCAATGAAAATACACAGCAAATAGGAGAAAACTAATACTGATCCTCGCAAAGAGTTCTCTTATAGAATTACCAAACACCGATTGAAATTGGACCTTACTCCAGGCATAGAAGACCTCAAAATATCCCATAAAAACAGCCAGGAAAAAGATCAGCCAAGTATAATCCTTTATGATAATATTCTCTTTTGAAAGGATCTCTGTTATAAAATTATAAAACAAACTTCCCAGAAATCCCAACGGTAAGATGATCAAAATTGGTAAAAAGATGGCTGTGATCAGAAAGTTATCCCGATTGATCTTCGATTTATAAGAAGAAAAGAATTTTATAATGGTATGCTGCATTCCAAATACCATCAAAGGCAAAAGAATATTGGCTGATGACAGAAGAAAAGTAACAAGTCCGTAATAATCATCTTCCAGAAAATGGGTATAAAGAAACAGCACATTGATTCCTCCCACGAAAAATCCGAGGAAAATGATCAATGTATTCTTAGAGGTTTGATGCAATACTACACCCATATTTTAATCTTTTTTTGAGCAATCAATTTCTTTGTCAGATAATTAAAACGAATATACAACATTATGGCCGAAGCTGTTAAACCACTTAACAATCCTATCCATAATCCCTGTGATCCATATCCCATTTCCTTTCCCAGCACATAACTTATAGGCACACCAATAATCCAGTAAGCCACAAAGGTAATATAAGTGGGTATTTTAACATCCTGCATTCCCCGTAAGGCCCCCAGCATCACAACCTGAATTCCATCAGACAATTGAAAGAATCCTGCTATAAGCAATAAGGAGGCAGCTGTAGATATTACGGCGGCATCGTTGATGTAGAGCGTTGGTAGAACATCTTTAAAAGTAAGGAAGAGAATGGCAAAAACAAATTCGATTAAAAAAACCTGAAAAAAGATAGAAAAACTAATCCTTCTCAGTTCTGTAAAGTTTTTCATACCTTTTTGGTTTCCAACCCGGATAGTTCCTGTAGTTCCCAGCCCAACGGCGATCATAAAGGTCATTGACGACAGGTTAAGCGCAATCTGATTTGCCGCCTGATCAACGGTTCCAAGTGAACCTGCCAGCCATACTGTTGCTGTAAAAATTCCCACTTCAAAAAGCATCTGCATGGCAGAGGGAAATCCGAGATTCATAATCTTATAAAAAACCTTTTTATGGAAATCTGTCTTTTTCAATATGACAAAAAAGGGCTTGAACTTATCTTTTGATTTTAGAATCATCACAATAAATACCACCATCACAATGCGAGAAATAAGGGTTCCTATTGCTGCTCCTTTCAGCTCCATTCTGGGAAAA
This sequence comes from Flavobacteriia bacterium, assembly GCA_003973375.1. GTDB lineage: Bacteria > Bacteroidota > Bacteroidia > Flavobacteriales > Flavobacteriaceae > Namhaeicola. Next base: position 3,685 of record QNYL01000099.1, on the reverse strand, counting down.
ATCCAGATACCGTAGATGAGCAAAAAGTTTAGAACCACATTAACCACATTGGCAATTAGGGTTGCCTGCATACCGTATTTGGTCTGTGAAAGTCCGTCGGTAAATTGTTTAAAAGCCTGGAAGATCATCAGCGGAATCATAGAAAAAGCAACGATATTCAGATATGGAATTGCAAGTTCAACCACTTCCGGTGGTTGCTTCATATATTTCATCAGCGGTGTAGCAAAAATGAGCATCAGGAACATTAAAATTCCAAATACCAGACATTGTATAAAACCATGCTGAAAATAACTTCTTCCCTTCTCAATATTTTGTTCTCCATCCGCTTCAGCGATCAGAGGGGTAATGGCAAATGAAAATCCGATCCCGAGAGAAAAAGCAATAAAAACAAAACTATTCCCCAGTGAAACTGCCGCAAGGGGTGCTGCGCCCAGCCTTCCCACCATTACATTATCTGCAAATCCAACAAAAATATGCCCCAGATGGCCTATCATAACAGGATAAGCCAGTTTAAAATTGTATTTAAATTCAGAAGTATATTTTTTAAAAAACAAGATAACTAATTTATTTATAGAGGTCGTTTTTTATGATTAAAATATTATCTTTGACTTTATTTATGCTTAAAAATATTTTTGCCAAACATAAAATTCAAAAATATGAAAACGCATGCTTTAAAACTATTTTTTTTACTATTGATTGTCGGTTTTAATCAAATTTCGGCTCAGGATGTAACAACCATCGAAGCCAGCAGTTCCGACATCAGTGACAATATGGATCTTGAAGCAGTAGCATCTATTTTTGGTGAAGCAAAAGACCTGGAGGATTTTGAAAAAAAACTGAATGATCCCGATTTAAAAATATCCAATCTCGACCTGAACAATGATGGCGAAGTTGACTATATCCGGGTTGTGGAATCAGCCAATGGAAATGTACACAGCATTGTTTTGGAAGCCGTTATCGGGAAAGATCAGTATCAGGAAATAGCGGTGATTGATGTTGTAAAGGATAAGGACAATACAACCAAGGTGCAGGTTGTTGGAAACGTTGATATGTATGGTCCAAATTATTATATTACTCCTGTTTACCCTGTGATTCCTGTATTTTTTACCTTTTTTTGGATGGCGACTTACCGTCCATGGCATTCTCCCTGGTACTGGGGACATCATCCACATTACTGGTATCCCTGGAGAGCTTATCCTCCTCATATTTACAGAGGCCATGTACATGCACATATCAATGTAAATATCAATTTTAACCGGAATAATGTAAGGATCAACAACAATTATAACCGCAGGTCAAATCAAAACGATTATTTTAAACGCAATCCTGATAAAAGTTTTAAAAAACGTAATCCCGGCGTATCGAACAAAACCGAATTGAATCACAGACGGAAAAGATATGTTTCAAATAAGGCTGGTAACAGACCCGGCACCCGTGATTATAAATCTACAGGAAGGCCAGTTACAAAACCGAGTGCAAAACCATCAACAAGGCCAAATATTAAACCATTAACAAGACCAAGTACAAAGCCAAGCACCAGACCAAGCACCAGACCAAGAACTAAACATACAACCAGGCCTTCTGCCAGACCCAGCGCCAGACCTGCTTCACGTACAAGACCTGCGCTAAAACCCAGTACAAGGCCCAGCAGATCCTATTCAAGAGCAGCAACACCAAGAAATTTATACAGAAGAAGATAAATATTAATATATAAAAGGTTTAAATTATGGATACAAAAACAATTTTTATTGAAATCAACAAAATCATATTAGATTATGGTCCCAGACTCATAGGTGCAATAATTGTTTGGATTATAGGTGTATGGGTGATAAAAATAATCGCAAACGGATTTAACAAAATGATGGACAAACGCGATATTGATGCTTCGCTTAAACCCTTCCTTAAGAGTCTTGTAAGTATCTTATTAAAAGTCTTGCTTGCCATTAGTGTTTTGGGAATGCTAGGAGTTCAAATGACCTCTTTTATCGCAATTTTAGGTGCTGTCGGACTGGCTGTGGGTATGGCTTTATCAGGAACCCTTCAGAATTTTGCAGGAGGAGTTATGATTCTGATATTTAAACCCTTTAAAGTTGGCGATTATCTTGAAGCTCAAGGGTATATCGGTACTGTTAAACAGATTCAAATCTTTAATACAATTCTCAATACTTTAGATAACAGAACAGTTATTCTGCCTAACGGCGGATTATCTACCGGTGCCATGGTTAATTATTCAACTGAGCCCATCAGAAGAGTGGATCTTACCTTCGGTATTGGTTATGGTGACAGTGTAGAAAAAGCAAGAGGAATAATCAATAAGTTAATTGCTGAAGACCAGCGTATTTTAAAAGATCCTCCTTCTTTTATTGGCTTGTCAGAACTGGGAGACAGTTCTGTCAATCTTACCGTAAGAGTATGGGCTAAAGGAGAAGATTACTGGGATGTATTTTTTGATATGAATGAAAATGTTTACAACTCATTTAACAGTTCAGGAATCAATATTCCATTCCCGCAAATGGATGTTCATATACAACAGAATTAGTAAAATTTAAAAAAAATCTTAAAAAAAGCAGCCTGTCGGCTGCTTTTTTATTCGTTATGGCTCCGTAAACTTCTTCAATATCATCTTCTAATTTATTTCCAGAATTCTTGAGACGATCTCATCGGCAATAGCCAGGCAGGCAGTTGCTGCCGGTGACGGTGCATTGATCACATGAAGAGAACCTTTATGATTGATAATCTTAAAGTCGTCAACCATATTTCCATCCTGATCAATTGCCTGGGCTCTAACGCCCGATCTTGAAAAAACCACATCATCCTTAGTGATTTCAGGCATCATTTTAGAGAGTTCTTTTACAAAAAGTGTTTTCGAAAAAGCCCGTTTATACTCATCAATACCTTTCCGCCAGAATTTAAAGAATAATTTCCAGGTTCCTTTAAAACTCAGAGCCTGAGCTGTATCTCTCAGATCGAAATCTGTTCTTTTATAGCCTTCTCTTTTAAATGTAAATACCGCATTGGGACCACATTCAACCCCGCCTTTGATCATTCTTGTAAAATGTACCCCTAAAAATGGAAATTTCGGATCGGGAACCGGATAGACAAGATTCTTAATTTTGTTTCGAGCTTTCTCATCCAGTTCATAATAATCTCCCCGAAAACCCACGATCTGCACATCGAGTTTTAAACCATCTATATTGGCAAGCCTGTCTGATTCCAGCCCTGCACAAAAGATCACCTTCTCCGCCTTAAAATCACCTCCGGTAGTATGTAGTTCCTTATAATTCTTATCAGAGGTTATTTCCTCCACTTTACAAGAAGTAAACAAGGCGCTCTCCGGATTGATCTTTGAAATTAGCTCAACAAATTTTGGAAGTAAAACAGGAGTAGAGCTCCCTGGTGAAAACCCTGGGAAACTGAGAAACTGGAAAAAGTGGAGAGAAGTAGAGTTTGCAACCCTCTCTTTTGGTCATAATATTTTAACCACAACACTGCAACTTGCTGCAGCTTATTCGGTTCTTGTAAATGGGGGATACTACGTAAAACCAAAAATTCTTTCCGCTATTGTCGATGAGAAAGGAAAAACCCTGAAGAGATTTCCATCTATTAAAGAGAGAAGAGTGATTTCCGAAAAAACCTCCAAAATAATGAGAAGAATCTTAACCATGGTTGTAGAGGGTGGAACAGG
>QNYL01000142.1 GCA_003973375.1 Flavobacteriia bacterium | reverse complement strand
GGGAGCTCCCCAGTTTGCTCCTCTTTCTACAAAGGCCCATACAGGTTCTCCGGAAGCAGGTCTGATCAGAGCGGTCAGGAAAGTCCAGATAACTGCCCAGACAACAACGTATTTAAAGGGTTTAAACAAAATTGTTACAGCTACGATCAAATCCAGAATACCTATAAAAACTATTAGTGTTTTTGCCTGCTCCATAGAAAATCCGGCTGTTAAGAGGTAACCCAGCCAAACGGGATTACGTTGTAATGCAACTACGCCATGCCCTAAAAAAGTAAGAAATACAACGGCTCTTAAAATATATTCTATTGACTTTAAGGAAGTAATTTTCATCAGGATTTCGAATTATTCTGAATTCTTTATCAAAGATATCGAGTTTTTATTCTTAAAAATCAGATTTTAGACGAATATCATTGAAAAAAGGTTAAATAACATAAATATCTAAAAAATAATTCGGGATCTGTTTTCTGCTGACAGAATTCAATCCAAAAATTCTACCGGTATTCGATCAAACTTAACCTTTCTTTTGATTTCTGTATGCTTTAGGTGAGATTCCCATAATTCTGGTAAACATCCTTGAAAAATAAAAGGGATCCGAAAAACCTACCTGATTTGAGATCTCATTAATTCGCATGGAACTAAAATCGAGTAAACGCGATGCCTGTCTGATCCTGAGATGTAAAAGATAATCGATCGGTGTTCGGGAAGTTTTCTTTTTAAATAGCAAACTAAACTGTGAAACAGAAAGACCAACACTTTTTGCTATTTGTTCGAGGCTGATCTTTTCCGACATATGATCACGCATATAACGGATGCTCTGATCGATCTTATCTTTTTGATTGTATTCTGTTATTTTTCTGAACTGGGACAAATACCTGAAAGAACCCAGCATATGCCACAAACAAATATTGGCATATTCTATATTTTCAATGCTGTATTGCATCTCAAGGTTGTTAAAAATCTCTTCAAAAAGAATAATCCTGTCGGCAAAACGGGCATTGGAAGCCAGATCAATTCCTATCTTCTCATTGGGATGATTGATAAAAAGATGAGATTTAGAACCTGTAAAATGAATCCAATATATACTCCATGGATTATGATTAGAACTGCCGTATTTATGAGGCGTACCTGATGAAATGATTACATACTGGTTCTTTTGAAGATGCTGCCGTTTTTGATCTACTTCAAACCAACCTTCGCCATCTGTACAATAGATCAGAATATTTTGTTTACAGCCTTGCTTACGCTCTCTGTAATGATTATGAGCCTTTTCAAAATAACCAATATCAGTAACCATCAACGAACTTGTAAGTTCATTTTTTTCAAGTTCATTCAGTATTCCTTTGGGCAATACAATCGTTTTCCCCTTTTTAAAATCCTGATATTTTTCCATAATGTAAAAATAGGATAAAAATAAGAAGATAATCCATTTTATTGTATTTATTATCTATTTTAAGAACCCTGATGAAGTTATAATTTTGAGTTGAAATTCTTTAATTCTTTAACCCGATGGAGCAAACAAAAAAATTCAACTATTCTTTTTTATTGAAAATTTCACTGGTAACAGCCATGGGCGGTCTTCTTTTTGGATATGACTGGGTAGTTATTGGCGGTGCAAAACCTTTTTATGAAAAATTCTTTGATATTGCTCAATCTCCTTCACTACAGGGCTGGGCAATGAGCTCAGCACTGATAGGCTGTCTGATAGGTGCCGTCATCTCCGGCATACTCAGCGACCGTTACGGTAGAAAAAAACTGCTGATCCTTTCTGCTTTTCTGTTCTTATTATCCGCTCTGGGTACAGGAGCCACAAGCATATTTTCCTATTTTATCGTTTACAGGATCATCGGTGGAATTGCCATTGGAATGGCTTCTAACCTTTCCCCTATGTATATTGCCGAAATCTCACCTGGAGCTGTCAGGGGAAAATTTGTTTCTTTAAATCAACTTACCATTGTTGTGGGTATTCTTGCAGCCCAGCTGATCAACTGGCAGATTGCCGAACCGGTTGCTGCCAACGCTACTGATCTTGAAATTCTCAATTCGTGGAACGGCCAGATGGGATGGAGGTGGATGTTCTGGGTGGAAATGATTCCTGCCGGATTATTCTTTATTCTGATGTTTTTTGTGCCTGAGAGTCCGAGATGGCTGGCCACAAACGGGAAAACAGATAAAACTTTTTCAATCCTTTCTAAAATTGGCGGGGATGCCTATGCCAAAGAGGAAGTAGATCATATCAAAAACACGCTTGAGAAAGATGAGAAATTAAATTTCAAACAATTGTTTGAACCCGGAATTAAAAAAGTACTCCTTATCGGAATTGTTATTGCTGCATTCCAGCAATGGTGCGGAATCAATGTGATCTTTAACTATGCGGAAGAAGTTTTTGCCGCTGCCGGATACGGTGTTTCCGATATCCTTTTCAACATTGTGATTACCGGAAGTGTTAACCTCATCTTCACTTTTGTAGCCATTTATACCGTTGATAAATGGGGTCGAAGATCTTTGATGCTGATGGGCGCAGGAGGCCTTGCCGGAATCTACGCCCTGATGGGAGCAGCGTACTATTTTCAGATCAACGGATGGCCATTGCTGATTCTGGTAATCCTTGCCATAGCAAGTTATGCCATGTCTCTGGCTCCGGTTACCTGGGTGGTACTCTCTGAAATTTTCCCTAACAGAATACGGGGTGCTGCCATGGCGGTTGCAACAGTGGCATTATGGCTGGCCAGTTTTATCCTTACCTATACATTCCCGTTGTTAAACCATTTTCTGGGAGCTTCAGGAACATTCTGGATGTACGGAATTATTTCTGTACTCGGATTTATCTTTATCTATAAAAAATTACCGGAAACCAAGGGAAAATCTTTAGAAGAAATTGAAGAAGAAATCATAGGAGTTTAAATATTAGAGCTTTAAAACAATAACAAATGAAAAATATTTTGATCGTAATAATTTGGTTTACAGGAATCTATTCGCTTACTGCTAAAGATTATAAACTAACTTCCCCCGACGGAAGGATTCAGGCAACTGTAAAGGTAGATAATAATTTAGAAATTGTGGTTAATCAAAATGACGCTCCACTTTTTTATATCCGGAATATCAACATGCTTTTGGAGGACGGCAGGATTCTCGGTAAAGAAATGCGTATCAGAAAGACCGGAGTAAAATCCTACAACAATATTATTATCCCTGCAATAAAAGAAAAAGTTTCGAAGATAACGGATCATTACAACGAATTGAAGATCGATCTTAAAGGTGGTTACAGTCTTCTTGTCAGAGCATATAACAACGGTGTTGCTTATCGTTTTGTCACCCGGTTCAATTCGGATATTACAGTAATCACTGAAAATATGGAATTTCAGACACTTCCGGATGATACTTTTTACTTTCAGAAATCGGAGACATTTAATTCCTCCTATGAAACACCCTACGAGATCAAGAAAATAGATGAGATCTCAGAAAAAAGTTATCTGGGATTCCCGTTTTTGGTGATAAGAAAAAATAAACCACGGATCATGATCACAGAAGTTGATCTGGAAGATTATCCCGGTATGTGGTTAAAAAAAATCAATAACAATACACTGTCATCAGCCCATGCGGGGTATCCGTTGGAATTGATAGAGAGTGATGATGCCTATAGACATGGTCAGGTTAAAAAACATGCTGATTATATTGCAAAGACCAAAGGTTCACGCACTTTCCCGTGGCGTTTGTTTGCTATTGCCAAAACGGATGCTGAACTTTTAACCAACAATCTGGTTTATCAACTGGCAAAACCACTGGCAATAAAAGATGTTTCATGGATCAAACCGGGAGTAGTAGCCTTCGACTGGTGGGGAAGGAATAGTATTTACGGTGTCGATTTCAAAGGAGGAGTCAATACAAAAACTGCAAAATACTTTATAGATTTTGCCCATAAATATGGTTTTAAGTACTTTCTGTTTGATGATGGCTGGACCGATCAGGGAGACCTCTCCAGAGTCAATAAAGATCTGGATATGAAAGAAGTAATTAGCTATGCAAAATCTAAAGACATCAAGATCATGTTGTGGGCCATCTGGTCGGCATTTGAAAAGGACTGGCAAGGTAATTTTGATCGTTTTGAAAAATGGGGAATTGCAGGAATTAAATTTGATTTTATGAACCGTGATGATCAGGAAATGGTACGGTTCTATCACAGAGCAGCACAGGAAGCAGCCAAACGTAAAATGGTTTTGAATTTTCATGGTGCTTATAAACCTACTGGTTTAAGAAGATCTTATCCCAATGTGATTACTAGAGAAGCGCTCATTGAATTTGAGTATAACGGCTGGACATCAGAAGCTAACCCTGTTCATCACAACCTCTTACCCTATCTTCGTATGTTTACAGGCCCGATGGATTACATCCCTTATGCCACCCGAAATGCTTCTAAAAAAGATTTCAGACCTGTGGGCGATAAACCTATGGGACAGGGAACACGTGCGCATTCTATAGCCTTATCAGTCATTCTTGAGAGTCCGATGAGAATGTTACCCGACAGTCCTTCCGACTATTACCGGGAAAAGGAATGCACCGATTTTTATGCTAAAATACCCGTTGAATGGGATGAGATCAAAGTGCTTAAATCTAAAATCGGAAAATATACCATTTTGGCCCGCAGACATCAAAATGAGTGGTTTATTGCGGCAATTACCGATTGGGATGCCCGTGATTTTGAATTATCTCTTGATTTCCTTGGAAAAGGGAATTACAAGATGGAATTTATAAAAGATGGTCCAAATGCAGATATTACTGCTTTTGATTATAAAATCGAAACGCAGGAGGTATCAAATTCTTCAAAAATAAAGATTCATCTTGCCAAAGGAGGAGGATGGCTGGCCAGAATTTCAAAAGATTAAAAATAAAGATCTATCTCTTAGATCTGACTAAAATTTTTTCTATGAAATCAATATTCAAATATTTTTTATTCTTAACGATGTTACAATTCGTTAGCAGTTGCGGTCAACAGGCACCCGATCAGATCGATCTATCAGGAGAGTGGAATTTTAAAATGGATCCTCAGGATCAGGGTGTTTCTCAAAAATGGTTTGAAAGTGATTTTTCTGAAAAGACACATCTTCCCGGTTCTATGACTGAAAACAGCAAGGGAAATCCTGTAGG
>QNYL01000047.1 GCA_003973375.1 Flavobacteriia bacterium | reverse complement strand
CAAATCTATTTCCTTTTTTAGTAATTTAGACGTCATATTTATAATTGATCTTCTTTCTTTTAGATGACTTATAATTTTTCTACAGTCAACATAGACAGGGCTTAATCTGCCAGATGTAAGTTTAAAGGGTTTTTTTGTGTCTACGTTTATTGATTTAATATCTAAAAGAATTTTTGCTGTTTTATCTCTTAAATTTTCTAAATTCATAATTAGAAGATTATTTTTATTCTTTTTTTCAAAAGTTTGAAACAAAGAAATAAATTCTATATACAAAAAGAGTCCGAAAAAAGTAGCGATGATCGCAACGGCAAAACCTGTAAATATTTCTTTTTTTATCATAATTTCCATTCTTTTAAATCGTTGATAAACCTGTGTGCTGTCAGGTCAAACTGTACCGGAACTACAGAAATATAATCATTTTCTAAAGCCCAGATATCGGTATCTTCTCCTTCATCCAGGTATTTAAATTTTCCGGTAAGCCAATAATATTCTTTCCCTTGCGGATTTATTCTTTTATCAAATTCTTCTTTCCAGTTGGCTTTAGCCTGCCTGCTGATACGAATCCCTTTAAAATCCTTTCCTTCTTTAAGTTTCGGAAAATTCACATTTAACACTACCCCTTCGGGTAAACCCTTCTTTAAGACTTCCAAAGCGATCTTTTTGATATGTTTTCTCAGTTTTTCAAAATCGGCATTCCATGAATAATCCAGCAAGGAAAATCCTATTGCAGGTATGCCTTCAATTCCGGCCTCTATTGCGGCACTCATGGTTCCTGAATACAAGATGTTGATTGAGGAATTGGATCCGTGATTGATTCCAGAGACACAAAGATCCGGTTTTCTGTCTAAAATCTCACTCACAGCAATCTTAACGCAATCGGCCGGAGTACCGGAACAACGATATTCTTGTTTTTTTCTGTCATCATTTGTTACCAAATCACAATAAATAGTCGAATCTAAAGTTATAGCATGACCCATTCCGCTTTGCGGACTGTCTGGTGCTATGACAACAACATCTCCTATTTCATCCATTATTGAGATGAGATTTCTTAAACCGGGAGCTGTAATTCCGTCGTCGTTGGTTACTAAGATCAGAGGTTTTGATTGCATTTTAAAATTTTTTGACAAATTTAGTTTAATATATTGAAGGAGAATTAATCTTTAACATTTCATTAGCAGCAAAAATTAATTAATTTTAATAGTATTGCATCTATAGATAGGTACGTGTTTTAATAAAATTTAGTCTGAAAATATTTTCCTTGGGTCTGTGCGGGACACTTAGAAGCAGTTACCTGAGGATTGTTTGTTTTTAAATATTTTTATCGATCACTCTTAATTTTTATTATCTTGGCACCGTTTTAGTGGTAAACTAAAAAAAATATAATGCATAAAATGATTCAATTCATGAAAAAGAATTATAAAATAATCATCACCCTGATCCTCCTTGCAGGATTATTTTTGGGTTTTCAGAATAAAAGTAAACCTGATCCGGAAAAGGATAAAGTTCTGATCTCACTGATCAGATTTGCCTTACAAAAAGGGCATTATCAGCCTAAAAAGATCAATGATGAATTTTCTGAAAAGATCTTTAATGATTTTATAAAATCGGTAGATCCCACCAAAAGATTTTTTTACCAAAAAGATATTGATGAGTTTGCACAGTACAAATACCTGATCGATGATCAGATTAAAAATGAAGATTTGACGTTCTTTAATCTGGTTTACAACAGGTATGTTAAACGCCTGAAAGATGCCGAAGGGATCTACAAAGAGATCCTTGCCTATCCGTTCGACTTCTCTAAAAGAGATACTTTTCTAATCGATTACGATAAAAAACCTTATGCAAGGAATGAAAGTGATATGATTTCTTTATGGCGTAAACAGCTAAAGGTAAGCACATTGTCACGGCTTTACGAAAAAGAATCCTTTCAGGAAAAACAACTAAAGAACGATAAGAACTATCCTGTAAAATCATTTGAAAAACTGGAAAAAGAGGCCAGAGAAGGAACTAAAAAGAGTCTGGATGATTTTTACGATTTTATGGATGACATGGAAGAAGACGACTGGTTCTCGATCTATATCAACAGTATAACATTGGGATTTGATCCCCACACTTCTTATTTTGCTCCTAAAGACAAAAAGAAATTTGATATCAATATGGCGGGTAAACTCGAGGGAATAGGTGCCAGACTCCGAAAAAAAGACGAGTATACCACTGTAGTTGAACTGATCTCAGGTGGTCCTGCCTGGAGAGGAGGAGAACTTGAAGTGGGAGATGCTATTTTAAAAGTTGCTCAGGGCGATGGAGAACCCATCGATATTATCGGTATGCGACTGGATGATGCCATCGAATTTATCAAAGGTAAAAAAGGAACAGAAGTTAAACTTACGGTACTAAAACTAGACGGATCGATTAAAGTTATTTCTATTATACGGGATATCGTTGAACTGGAAGAGACTTTTGTCAAATCGAGTGTGGTAAAAATGAATAACCGTAATTTTGGTGTGATCAATCTGCCAAAATTCTATATCGATTTTAACGAAAAAAATTATCGCAATTCGGCAACCGATATGGAGAAAGAGATCAAAAGACTGAAAAATGAGGAAAATGTGGAAGGGATATTGATCGATTTGAGAGATAACGGAGGAGGTTCATTAAAAACCGCCATTGAGATTGCCGGACTTTTTATCAAGGACGGACCTGTGGTACAGGTAAAATACCGAGGAGAAAAACCTATCGTAAAATCCGATAAGGATAAAAAGATACAATGGAACGGACCACTTGTGATTCTGGTTAATGAATTATCTGCATCAGCATCGGAGATCTTTGCTGCTGCTATGCAGGATTACCACCGGGCTGTTATTATTGGAAGCAAGCAAACCTTTGGTAAAGGAACCGTACAAAATCTTCTGCCACTAAATAATTATTACAATTATCCGAAAGATCTCGGTGCCTTAAAAATGACCATTCAGAAATTTTACAGAATTAACGGCGGATCAACTCAACTCAAAGGGGTAAAATCTGATATTTCTGCCCCTGACAGATATACCTATCTCGATATTGGTGAAAGAGATGAAAAAAATCCGTTACCCTGGGATAAAGTGGAACCTGCCAAATATGCTCCTTTGGATATTTATGAGAATTTTACCACTGTGGTAAACAATGCCAAAGAAAGAATTTACAGTGACCCCCAGTTTAAACTCATTGATGAAAATGCCAAATGGCTGAGGAAAAGCAGAGATGATAAAACGGTTTACCTGGCTTATGAGGATTATAAAAATGACATCCTGAAAAGAGAAAAGGAAAGCAAAAAGTTTGAACCGATCAGTAAATATGAAAGTAATCTTGATTTCACTTCACCAAAATATGAAATACCAAAAATTGAAAGTGATACGATCTTTGCGAAAAAACGTGAGATCTGGCATAAAAATCTGAAGAAGGATATTTATGTAGATGAAGCGATCAACGTTCTGTCCGAATTAAAAGTTCGTAAGAACAATCTTCTTGTAAAGAATTAAGACCGTTGCAACGGTCTTGAATTGTTCAACAAAAAATTCATGGCCTTATTCTTAACGAGTAAGGCCTTTTTTGTGGAAGAAATTATAATTTATACACCCAGTTTTCAGGGTTCTGACGTTGGGTACCCTTAAAGAGTACAAAAACCAGAATGGTTTTTCCTGTAGTTTTATCGGTATGGATTTTTCCTAATTCCTGCTTGGTCTTTACCAGATCTCCCTTGTTTACCAAAACATTATCAAGGTTCTTATACACAGAAATATAATTACCGTGCTGCACCAGAACAGCCTTTTTCTTACCCGGTAATACCTGTATGGCTAAAACCTTTCCATCAAAAACAACTCTCGCATTCGCTCCTTTTTCCGTAGCGTAATGTACGCCTGTACTTTCAATGGTAATTCCTTTTAAAGTAGGGTGAGGCTGCTTGCCATAATGCCTTACCACAACGCCTCTTTTAACCGGTGCCGGAAGTTTGCCTTTGTTGGCAATAAAACTCTTGTTAAGGATCTTTGCCTCGGGTGTAAGAGAGAATCCTGTACCTTTTACACTTGATTTTTTATTGGATCTGGCAATCGCATCACGAATAACTTTTTCTATCTTTCTTTCTATATCCTTTTCAGCTTTTTGCTTTTTTCTTATCTGGGCAAGATATTTCTTTTCTTTTCTTTTTACCGATTTTACCATTCCCTCACGGGTAGATTTTTCTTTTTTTATGCTATCGGTTTCTTTTTTATTGGCTGAAAGCAAGGCTTCTTTACCGGTTTTCAATTCCATCAGATAATCGTTGAGGTTTTGAAGCTTAACAGTTTCCAAAACGATCTCTTCCCCCTGCTTTTGCCTGTATTTGGCATATTGCTGAATATATTGCACGCGTTTATAGGCCTGTAAAAAACTTTCCGATGACAAAACAAACATCAGTCTGCTTTGTTTGGCCTTGCTTTTATACGATTGCCGTACCATTTCGGCATATTCAGCTTTTAATTCCTCCAAATGTTTTTGAAGTACCTCAACCTGTTTCTGATTGGATTTGATATCCCGTTCGAGTTCTTTGGTCTCTTTTTCAATGGTTTCGATAAGTTTCTGGCGTACTTTGATCCTTTTATTCAGATCATTCAGATCGGAAAGCAGTGTTTTTTCTTTATTCTTCGATTTAAACAACAAAGAGTTGATCTCTTTGATCTCTTTTTGAAGTTTTCGTCTTTGTCTTTCAAGATCAGCCTTGCTTTGTGCAAAAGAAGTAGCAGGAATTAACAGGGCAAAAAGAACAAAAAACAAAATAAAATGATTCCTCTTTTTTTCGCTCTTAAAAAGTTCATTTTTTTTGCTTTTAAAAAGTAAAATCATTTTAACTTAATTTCTTTATAGTTTTGTGGCAATTTAAAAGGGAAGCTCAGCTTGTTATTCATTTCAACTTTTTTATACTGAACTTCTATTCTCGTATCCCCTTTTGGGGCATTCAATGTGATGATAAAATCACGAGGTAAATTTAAACTTTCTTTTTTATTTGTATAGCTATATTCTATTTTAACTTTCTTTTGTTCGTCCGGCCGGCTAAACTCTTCTTTTATCAGGTTAAAAAATACCGGATCAAACCAAAAAAAAGTATCAAAACCTTCTTCTTTTTTCCTTGAA
>QNYL01000013.1 GCA_003973375.1 Flavobacteriia bacterium | reverse complement strand
CTCCCCTGCTTACCGAGGAATCACTTCCAAGATAAAAACGGGTGTTTTTTGGAATAATTCTTTTGGCAATATCAGAGGTACGAAGCTTATAAAAACAGGTGATGATCTCCTTACTGCTTAAAAAAGAATTGTCGAAAATAATACAATCAAAACGGGAAACATCCGAAGGTAAGATCCTGCTCATTTCAACTTCTTCAATCTCAGGAAGATCTTTTAATTTATTCAGAATATCCTGATCTTCACCAAGATATAAAAATAACTTCTTTTTAATATTTTTCTTTTCTTTTTCAGCCTTTTTAAAAGAATCTGACAGAATCATGGTTTTAACCGCCATTTTAGAGACCAAATCTTGAAGTACACCTGTTTTAAAATGTTTTTTATAGAAGATCTGCATGGCACCGTAGAAATTCCGGAGATATACAACATCCTTCTTTGTACTTTCCCCTTTGTAATGGATCATCCGGGCCTTCCCGTAATAATAATTCTGATACCCCTGATTAAGCAGCTTATAACTCAGATCGATATCTTCACCAAACATAAAATAATCTTCATCAAAACCACCCACCTTTAAATAAGTTTCTCTTTTGATCAACATAAAAGCTCCGGTAAGAACATCAACTTTAGCCACTTCATCCTGATTGATATGGCCGGCATAATATCTTTTAGAATTCCCTCTGAGTTTTTGTCCGGCAATTTTTAATGTCGGGATATTTCGTTTACATTCGGGTAAAAAATTACCGGTTCCATCCATAAACTGAATCCCGACAGCTCCCGGATCTTTTTGCTTTTTTATAAAATCAATTACCTGATTTATAGAATCTTCCGGTAAAAATGTATCAGGGTTCAGGATCAGGACATAAGTGCCTTGCGCTATTGCTACTCCCTGATTATTGGCTTTTGAAAAGCCCGTATTTTCTTTATTGGAAAGCAGTCTAACTTCAGAAAATTTCTCTCCCAGCATTTTACAACTGTCATCTGAAGAATTGTTATCTACAACAATGATCTCAGCAGAGATATCCCTGCAAGCATCCAGAACACTGTTCAGGCAGGCCTCCAAAAAGGAAGAAACATTATAATTAACAATAACAACAGATAATTCGGTCAAAACCACTTTATTTTTAAGGTAAAAATAGTTTTTTTCTGTCAAACAAATACAGCCATCTGTATTGATCATACAAATCAGGAGGAAAAACTCAATTATATTTCTATCTTTAAACTTTTATGCAACAAAACACCTGTTCTAATGACCATTGAGATTAAAAAATATCTGGAAGGAGCCCGGGAATCAGAAGGAATAACCGTAATGATGGATGTATTCAGAGCGAGCAATACCATAATCAATTGCCTGGCTGCCGGTGCAGAATATATCATTCCCGTAGGGGAATTAGAAGATGCCTATAAACTTAAGAAAGATCATCCGGATCATTTACTTTTTGGAGAACGAAACGGAATCCCTCCTGAGGGATTTGATTACGACAATTCCCCTGCTAAATCGGCACAATCAGATCTAAAAGGCAAAAAGATCATTCTTACAACCTCAGCAGGATCTCAGGGAATTCTGAATTCTAAAAATGCAGATGAAATACTGATTGGAAGTTTTGCCAACGTACAGTCCGTTGTAGATTACCTTATACAAAAAGATCCCGAGAAAGTAAGTCTGCTGGCCATTGGAAATAATGCCATTGAACCTGCCACTGAAGATGAAGAATGCGCTGAATTTATTAAATCGCAATTGACAGGAATAGAAACTGATTTTGATCAGATTAAAGCCAGAATCTTAAAATCGGATGGAGCAAACCGGCTCAAAAGATTAAAACAGGATGAGGATCTTGAATTGTGTTTAAAGCTTAATATTTCAGATATCATTCCGATTTTCGACAGAAAAACAGGAAGAATATACAAGCTTACAGGATTTTAAAAAACTAACTTTTTAAACTGTTCTCAAAAGGCACTCTGTTCACAATACTTCGGCCCAGAGTAATCTCATCAGTATATTCCAGTTCATCACCAACAGAAATACCTCTGGCAATGGTTGAGAGCCGAACATCAAAATCTTCCAGTTGCCTGTAGATATAAAAATTAGTTGTATCTCCCTCCATGGTGGAACTCAAAGCAAAAATAACTTCTTCAACATTTCCTGTTTTTACTTTATTTACCAAACTCTCAATGGTCAGATTGTGCGGACCAATACCTTCAATCGGAGAGATTTTCCCACCCAAAACATGATAATGCCCCTTGAACTGAGCCGTATTCTCGATGGCCATCACATCACGAATATCTTCTACCACACATATAATTTCAGGATTCCTTTTCGGATTTGAGCAGATCTCACAAACTTCCACATCAGAGATATTATGACAATTCTGACATAATTTGATGTCATTTCTAAAACTTTGTAAAGCTTCTGCCAGATAAGAAGTCTGATCTTTAGGCTGCTTTAACAGATGCAACACCAGCCTCAACGCAGTCCGCTTACCAATTCCCGGGAGTTGCGACATTTCATTCACCGCATTTTCAAGTAATTTTGAAGAAAAATCCATGTGGCAAAGATAATTTTATTTTATGATAATCCTGAAACTCTATTTATCAGAATTCAACAACAGTTTCTCTGAGGAAATGTTATGAAATAAGTTGACGAAAATAACGAATTTATTTTTTTTCATTATCAAGGCAAAATATTCAGGCATAGCCTAAGCTATGGTTTTATATTTTAACGATGAAAAAGGAAAAAAGAACGAGTTAAAATGGCAAGTTATTCCAGAATAATTCCTTAATTATTTTGCAAATATTCCTGTTTTTCTATAATCTCTTTTAACTCTGATATCATCGAATCGTAATTATCATCAACAGCAAGATAAGGACGGATAAAAGCGATTAGTACAATTAAAAAAACACCTCCGGCCATTAAAGAGATAATCAGTTCCTGATCGGTTAAAATACTCCACACTGTAAAGGCAATCAGGGCAACTAAGAACAAAACGGTATAAATAACAACAAATCCACTAATCTTTACCCTGAGTTTCACCAAATTATTTTCAATAGTTCCAAGCATCCTTAAAGCAAAAAAAGTAGGAACATTGTAGAAGCCTGCCCAGAATAATTTGGGATACATATAAATTTCCCCATCCTCGGTAAAAATATAATTACCAACCGTTTTTTTGATATGTGTCTTTTCACGGGGAAACCTGATCTTCTTTTCGAATTCAAGTTTTCTTTTAAAGATTTGAAATCCTATTCCGACAAAGAATCTCGGACTCACCATGAGTAAAATGATTTCCAGAATTCTGTGGATCAATGGTATAACAACCAAAAGGACAAAAAGTGACAGGATAAGAATTCTCATAATTTATAAATATTGGCATTCTTTATATTATTCTCCATTACCAGATATTTTCACATTCATCCATCCTTTCATCTGATTTTGACTTCCCGAGAAATATGATAACTTTTTATTTTTTTACATTCACACAATTTTTCAAAACATAGGGTTCAATCTGATTATTGTTCTCACACAATAGTTTTGTCCTTGTTTATTATGTATAACCCATGATTTTGATCAAGTTTATACTTTAATAAATATCTTCTTTTTATACATAAACAGAGCTACAAAATAATAGAATACAATTACAAAAACCGCATAGATCATTGAGCTCAGCTTAGGATCGTTAATTATTGAAGAAAGCATGGCATACAAATTTGCATGAATAGATTTTCCGTTAGACAGTTTGATCATCCCGAATAATCTGCCAATAATACCCGAAAGAAAGAAGACCGTAATGGCATTAGATCCAAAGACAATGGCCGGTTTTCCCCATTCCGAATGCCCTAAGATATCGGCTACATAATAGGTGGCCGCATAAACCAGACTTGCCCAACCCCCTGTTACCAGCACAAAACTACTTGTCCACAAAGCTTTATTCAACGGAAAGATCGTACTCCAGGCATATCCTATAATCAGAGCAACAATACCGATAATTATAAAATATTTCAGTTTTTCAAAATGAGTTTTATCTTTTCTCAAAGTGATCATCCCAAGAAAAATACCAAAAATAGTTGTGGCAATAGAGGGTAGCGTACTCAGAATACCTTCCGGATCCCACAAGGTTTTCCACATATGATTCACAGTAAGGATCTTCAGATCAACTACCGAGGCAAGGTTTGATTCTTTGGTGAGCAAAGGCATTTCTCCGTTGATCGGAATTTGGGTCATCATCAGCCAGTAACCAATTAGAATCGTTACAAAAACAGCCATGAGTCCTTTCCAGTTCATATGCAGGAACATAAGCGAAGCAAAGAAAAATACCACACCAATTCTTTGCAGTACACCCGGAAAACGTAGTGTTGAAAGATCCTTAAAAAACGGAAAATGTATTGTAAATCCTGCAAGGATCAAACCTAATCCGATAAGTTTTAAAGTTCTTGAAATAATCTTTTTATAAACATCCGGTGTAATTCCCCTTTCTTTTTTCCCGGTATAGGCAAAAGTGATCGACATCCCTACGATAAACAAAAAGAAAGGAAAGATCAGATCGGTTGGGGTTAAACCATGCCACTCGGCATGTTCCAGCGGAGGATAGATCGCACTCCAGGTACCCGGATTATTAACCAAGATCATCGCTGCTATAGTAACTCCTCTAAAAATATCAACGGAAAGAATTCTTTGTTTTGTACTCATAATAATTCCAGAAAGCTTAATTAAGTATCAAATCTATTGATTATTTTGTTTCTTTGCTATAATAATCAGGATTTTTCATGCAACCGCTTTCTCTTTTACTGATCATCTTAATCTATTTCGGATTTATACTGCTTATTTCTTATTTTACCGGAAAAGACGACAGCAATACCAACTTCTTTCAGGCAGGAAAAAGATCCCCCTGGTACGCGGTTGCCTTCGGTATGATTGGGGCATCCCTTTCGGGAGTAACTTTTATCTCCGTTCCCGGATGGGTACAGAGTTCCCGGTTTAGCTATATGCAGGTCGTTTTGGGGTATTTTCTTGGTTATCTGGTTATTGCCTATATTCTGATTCCTCTTTATTACCGGCTGAATATCACTTCCATCTACACTTATCTCGAACAAAGGTTTGGCCGTACGAGCCATAAAACAGGAGCTTTTTTCTTTTTGATCTCCAGAATACTGATTGCCTCCTTCAGATTATTTCTCGTTACCTCAGTCTTACAATATTTTA
>QNYL01000223.1 GCA_003973375.1 Flavobacteriia bacterium | reverse complement strand
CAAATTTTCGTGCCAGTTCATTAATAAAAACCGAATAATTATCTCCGCCCAGCTGAATTACTTTTTTATCTTTTTTTGACATCTCTTTTTATTTTACAAGATTTTTAACCTCATTAAGATCCAGTCCGCCATAATTACCCGAGCTCATAAACAAAAGAGCCGTATTGGTAAGATCGCGTGAAAATAAGAAATCTTTAAATGCTGCCGGATCGGTATAAATGATCAGATCATCTCTCTTGAAGGCTTTTGCGATCTGATCTTTTGAAATAGGTTTTAACTTTTTAATCTCAATGGCATGAGGTGAATAAAAAACCACTGCTTCATCAGCTGCATCTAAGGCATTCTGATAAAGATTTAAAAAATCGGCATTTAAACTGCTGTAGGTATGCAGTTCCAGACAGGCGAGTACTTTTTTATCCCCAAATTGTTCTTTAACGGCATTGGTGGTCGCTTTTACCTTAGAGGGAGAATGGGCGAAATCTTTAAAAATAATCGAGCTCTTTCCTTCGGCCAGCTTTTCCAGACGTTTACTTGCCCCTTTAAAAGTAGAAATGGCTTCATAGAATTCTTCCTCTCCTATACCGATACTCTGACAAACCAGTTTTGCTCCGGCCAGGTTTTGCAAATTGTGTTTTCCGAAAACCTGTAAGGGTATTTTTCCTTCATCAGAATCAAGCATTACGACTCCGTTTTCAATGGTGTAATCCGGTGTTCGGTAAGGTTCTTTTTTAACGGTATTATCTGCTCCTTTAACAATCTTCTTTACCTCGGCATCTTCCTCATTATACACCAGGATTCCTCCGGGAACCATCGTATCGATAAAGATCTTAAACTGAATGACATAATTTTCAAATGTAGGAAAAACATTCATATGATCCCAGGCAATTCCGCTAAGCAAAGCTATATTAGCCTTATACAAGTGGAATTTTGGCCGGCGATCTATAGGGGAAGATAAATATTCATCTCCCTCAATGATCATGAACTCATTCTCATCGGTTAAATGCACCATCCGGTCAAAACCTTCCAGCTGTGCTCCCACCATATAATCCACAGGAAAATCGTGGTAATCCAGCACATGCAATATCATAGAAGTAATGGTGGTTTTTCCATGTGAACCTCCAATAACCACCCGGGTTTTATTCTTGGAATGCTCGTACAGGAACTCCGGATAGGAATAGATATTCAGTCCCAGCTCCTGTGCCCTTAAAAGTTCCGGATTATCTGCTTTGGCATGCATCCCTAAAATGACTGCATCTAAATCTTTGGTGATCTTTTCCGGAAACCAGCCAAAAGCTTCAGGCAACAAACCTTTTTCTGCAAGCCTTGACTTGGAAGGCTCAAAAATAACATCATCACTTCCGGTAATCGTATCTCCCTTTTCATTTAAGGTCAGGGCTAAATTATGCATGGCACTGCCACCAATGGCAATAAAATGTATATTCATGGCTCAATTTTTGATTGCTGTAAAAATACAATATAAATCCTTACATTTAATCGATTTTATAATACCTTATTTTCAAATGAAAAATTTCTTACTCTCTTTGATCTTTATACTGCTTTACAACCAATCCAATGCTCAAAAATCTAACTACAATCAATACTGGAAAAAAGTTGAGAATTTCGAATTAAAGGATCTGCCTAAATCTGCTTTGGCAGAAGTTGAGAAGATCTATAAACTGGCTAAAAGGGAATCCAATGAGGAACAGATTATCAAAACCCTGATCTATCGGTCTAAATTTACACTGGAATTACAGGAAGATGCTCAGCTAAAAATAGTTAACGACCTGGGAAAAGAGGTCAGATCATCAGGATTTCCTGCAAAAAATATTCTGGAAAGTATTTTGGCCGACCTCTATTGGCAGTACTTTCAACAGAACCGGTATAAATTCTACAACCGTACAAAAACTGAAAAGAAAGTTAATCCTATAGATTTTAGAACCTGGGATTTACAAACTCTTTTTGAGGAAGTACATCAGCATTATAAAAACTCTCTTAAATCTCCTGAAGAATTACTAAAGATACCTGTTCGCAATTATTCGGAGATCCTTATTCTGAAAGAAGATTCCAATATTTACCGCCCTTCACTATACGATTTTCTTGCACACAGAGCTCTTAATTTTTACAAAACGGATGAACGTAACATCCAGAATCCAACCTATAAATTCACCTTGAAGGATCCTGATCTGTTAAAGAGTAATAATACTTTTTTAAAGGCAAAACTCCCTTCAAAGGACAGCCTTTCACAGCAGCTGAATGCCATTTATATTTATAAGGATCTGACCCGTTTTCATTTAAAGGATAAAGATCCGTACGCTTTGGTCAATCTCAGCTTAGAACGACTCAATTACATCAAAAATCATTTAATCTCTGATGAAAAGGAAAAAATCTATTTAGCTACACTAAAAGAACTAAAGGAAGAGTTCAAATTGCATCCGGCCTCTGCCGAAATTATCTGGAATATAGCAAAACTTTACGATCAGGAAGCAAATACCTATCAACCGCCTGAGCATACTGAAAATCAGTTTAAACGGCAGGAAGCTCTGGCCCTATGTGAAGAAGCCATTAAAAAATTTCCAAAAGCAAAAGGTACTGAAAAATGCAAAGTACTGATCGGGAATATAAAGCAACAAAAACTAAATATCACTATTGAGAAAGATATTTCTTTAAATACTCATTCCAGAGCCCTAATTAGTTACAGAAACCTTAACCAACTGTATTTCAACATCTTTAAAGTTAGCCAATCACAAAAAAGACAGTTTGAGAAATTTAGATCAGATTCATCAAGACTGGCTTTCATCAAGGATCTTAAGGCGGAGAAACAATGGATCTCCCGTTTAAAAAATGAGAAAGATTATCAGCAGCACAGCACTGAGGTTCTGATCCCGGCACTGAGTTCAGGCACTTATCTTATTCTTGCCCGGGAAAAAGAAATACCCGATGAAAATATGTTGTATGCACAACAATTCTTTCAGGTAACGGATCTTTCTTTGGTAAACATTAACGATCCGAATAAGGAAATCTGGCAGGTGATTAACAGAAACAATGGCAAACCGATAAAAAATGCTAAGGTTCATGTAAAAAACAGTCAGCGTTATGCAAACAGGTCAGAAGTGATAGATCATGTGTTTATTTCTGATAAAGATGGACTTATACAATTTGAAAAGAAAAATTACAGTAATATTTATTTTACGATAAACTATAAAAATGACCGGGCTGTTTTTGGCGATTATTACATCTATAATTACAATAACCAAAAGGATTCTACAGAAAAGATAAATGCCAAAGCCTTTCTTTTTACCGACAGAAGTATTTATCGCCCCGGACAGACTGTCTATTTTAAAGGTATTCTAATTCAGAAAAATAATGACAAATCAGAAGTCGTTTCCAATGAAGAAGTTAGCATTACACTATACAATGTTAACAAGGAAGAGATCAAAAAGGTGGAATTAACCACCAATGAATTCGGATCTTTTAGTGGAGAATTTATTTTACCCTCGGGCGGATTAACAGGCAAATTTCTAATTGAGGTAGATGAAGGAAATGCCAACAGCAAGTTCTACGATAAGATTGAAGTATTTGAAATGTCGGAAACATATATCTCTGTGGAAGAATACAAACGGCCTAAATTTGAAACCAAATTCAAACCCGTTACAGAGAGTTTTCAATTGAATGACAGTATTAAAGTCACCGGAGAAGCCATATCTTTTTCGGGAGCTAAAGTGTCCGGAGCTCAGGTAAAGTACAGGGTGGTCAGAACTGGGAATATTCCTTCAATCTATAGCTATTATTACCCTCAGTCTTCTTCTGAGCAGGAAATTACACATGGAGAAACCCAAACGGATGCTTCCGGAAATTATACTATAGAGTTTAAGGCCATTCCCGACCTAAAGATCAGCAAAGATCTGAAACCTGTGTTTAATTATAAGGTCTATGCAGATGTAACCGATATCAATGGCGAAACACACAGTACAGAAACTACTGTACGTGTGGCTTATCATTTGCTGGAAGCAGAATTGGCCATCTCTGAAAATATTGATAAAGATCAAAATGATCATAAAATATCAATCACCACCAGAAACCTGAATGGAGAATTTGTCCCTGTAACCGGGCAACTAAAAATCTACCGTTTAAAATCTCCGGACAGAATTCTTAGAAAGAATCTGTGGAATGCCCCGGATTATCCCGGATTCACTGAAGAGGAGTTTAAAAAACTCTTCCCTCATGATGCCTGGAAGGAAGAAAGAAATCCTAACAAGTGGAAAAAGGGAGCCTTGGTTTTTGAAAAAGAGATCCATACCGGAGCCACAAAAGAAGTTATCCTTAAAAATACAAAAAACTGGAAATCAGGTAAATATATTGCAACTTTCACCTGTACCGACCGGTTGCAGCAGAAAGTTGAAAGCGAACGGAAATTTAATCTGTACAGCCATTCTAAAAAAGACATTACCAAAGAACAACTTATTCGTGTTACTGCCAACAAACCTTCATATCAGGCAGGAGAAAAAGCGGTTATTCAACTTTCATCAGCTGCCAAAGATTTATTTGTTACCCTGAGTATTGAAAAAGATCATAAAATAATTGAACGTAAAATTATCCATCTTTCAAATGAGAGTAAAAAAATTGAAATTCCTGTAACACAAAATGATACCGGCGGCTTTGCTGTTTTTTATCATACTGCTTTTTACAATAGTTTTGAAACAGGAAGTTTAAATATTTTAGTTCCTTACCCAGAAAATGAACTTCAAATCACTACACGGACTTTCAGAGACAGAATCCAGCCGGGCAGCGAACAACAATGGAGCTTTCACATTGCAGGTGACAAAAAAGACAAGGTAACTGCAGAAGTTCTGGCTTCGATGTATGATGCTTCTCTGGATCAGTTTAAAATGCATCAATGGGATTTTACCCCGGTTACACATTATATTTACCGGTCTTATAACAAAGCAACAGCAAGTGAAAGTTTTGGCATAACCACCTTAAATGTAAGAAATTTAAGATATCAATATTCTCATATCAGAAACCAGGAATATGACCAACTGAACTGGTTCGGATTTAGTTTTAACAACAGCCGCTGGGTAAAACAACGTTATCTGAATACACTTGTAGATAAATACACCAAACCGGAGATCAGTTCTAAAGAAGATCCAAATCTAACAAAAGGATATATTTCAGGTATCGTCAGTAACGAGTCAGGCCCATTACCGGGTGTTTCTGTAAT
>QNYL01000044.1 GCA_003973375.1 Flavobacteriia bacterium | reverse complement strand
CTTTTATTGCCATTATTGTATTCGGTATTTTTATTCTGGTAATCGATGAAGGAAAAATGGCTATGTTTTTAATACTATTAGGCCTCATCGCTTTTCTTGCTGCTTTTGCTTTCGGAATGCCTTTTTACTACAGGTTTAAGAATTTACGTGGTGACGGTAAGATACTGTTAGGGGCAAAATATGCCTATATCAATGGTTATTTTCATAACTGGGATTTTCCACTATCGGGTTTATCCAAGGTAAAACCTATTAAAGATCCGTTTTACGGAATCAATCTGATCTATTATTATACCGACCGGACTTTAAAAAACAGTGAAGAACTTTTTATTCCTGCAAATGAAGATATTGATATAAAAGCCTTGGTTGAGCAACTCAAAAAAGCCAACAAGAAGTAATTGGTGTCTGTCTATAAAGTCATCGAATTGAAAAAATTCTCTTTCAAAAATCAAGCACTTTATAGACAAACCCTAATTATTGAAGACTCATTTCATATTTTTTTATTAACTTACCCATCTAAAAATCAGATCCGTGAACAATTTCTCAAACAAATCCACAAAGGATATTGAACCCAAAAAAAGGGAC
This sequence comes from Flavobacteriia bacterium, assembly GCA_003973375.1. GTDB lineage: Bacteria > Bacteroidota > Bacteroidia > Flavobacteriales > Flavobacteriaceae > Namhaeicola. The sequence continues at coordinate 4,644 of QNYL01000044.1, read as the reverse complement.
AAAAGAAAAATTAATAAAAAATTCTACTACAAAGAACTTGCCCGTTTACAAATTGAACTTGTAAAATTACAGGATTGGATCAAAGAAAAGAATCTAAAGGTAGTGGTGATCTTTGAAGGAAGAGATGCTGCCGGCAAGGGAGGTGTAATCAAAAGAATTACACAAAGTTTAAATCCGCGAATCTGTAAAGTTGTTGCCCTCGGAACACCCACCGATCGTGAAAAGACACAATGGTATTTCCAGCGTTATGTACCCCATCTGCCTGCAGCCGGTGAGATGGTTCTTTTTGACCGGAGCTGGTATAACCGTGCCGGTGTTGAAAGAGTGATGAACTTTTGTACAGAAGAAGAATACCACGAATTCATGAGAACCTGCCCTGATTTTGAAAGAATGCTTATTCGCTCCGGAATTATTCTTATTAAATACTGGTTTTCCGTTTCCGATGAAGAGCAGGAAAGAAGATTCCAGTCGAGAATTGACGATCCGACCAAATTATGGAAACTGAGTCCTATGGATCTGAAATCACGTGAAAAATGGCTGGATTACAGCAAAGCCAAAGACGAAATGTTTAAATATACCGATACAAAACAATCTCCATGGTATGTAGTTCCGGCCGACAATAAAAGAAGAGCGCGTTTAAACTGTATAAGCCATCTGTTAAGTCAGATTCCTTATGAAGAAATAAAACAAAAAAAGATCATATTACCACCGAGAAAAAAAGAAGAAGGCTATATTCGTCCTCCTTTTACCGATCAGACCTTCGTTCCGGAGATTTATTAAAAAAAAGGAGGCAAATGCCTCCTTTTTTCTCATCTTTATAATGTTTTTACTCTACTTTTTCCCGGTAAAAACATGTTTTGCATAGTTCAATCCCATTACATCATATCTTTTTGCCATAGGATTTAATCTTTCTTTAAAATCATCCCAGTTCTTATTATCTGGTTTAGTCCAAACCACCTCTGCCATAGCATCCATTCTGGGCAGGATCATATACTCCAGATATTCAGGGGTACCGATATATTCAGTCCAAACATTTGCCTGAGCTCCCAAAATATATTTTTGCTCTTCCTTACTGAGTTCTTTTGGTGTTGGATCATAACTGTAAACTTTCTCTACAGGAAGATAGCCTCCAATGGCCAGCGGCTCATTTTCCTTATCTTTACTTTGATAATGGTCAAAATAACAGGAATGTCCGGGGGTCATCACCACATAATGTTTTTGTTTGGCCGCTTCAATACCTCCTTCTGTTCCTCTCCACGACATTACTGCAGCGTTAGGAGCCAGCCCTCCTTCGAGGATCTCATCCCAGCCGATGATATTTCTTCCTTTTGAATTTACAAATTTTTCAATCCTCTTAATGAAATAGCTTTGCAGTTCATGCTCATCTTTAAGTCCTTCTCTTTTAATCAGTTGCTGAGCAAATCTACTCTGTTTCCACTCATCCTTTGGAGCCTCATCACCACCAATGTGGATCAGCCTACTTGGAAATAATTCCATCACTTCGGTAAGCACATCTTCCAGAAAACTAAAAGTCTTATCTGTTGGTGCATAAATTTCTTTAAAAACTCCCCAACGGGTTCCCACTTCATATTGCTTCCCTGTGTTTCCCAGTTCCGGATAGGCGGCAATAGCAGCTAAAGAATGTCCAGGCATTTCAATTTCAGGAATTACGGTAATATGCCTTTTTGCTGCATAATCTACAATATCTTTTACTTCCTCTTGTGTATAAAAACCTCCGTAAGGTTTTCCGTCAAATTTTCTATCCTTCTTTGCTTTAGCACCATGACCAATCAGTGTTTCTTTTCGGAAAGCTCCCACCTCAGTAAGTCTTGGATATTTTTTAATCTCTATTCTCCATCCCTGATCTTCGGTTAAATGCCAGTGAAAAGTATTCATCTTATGCATGGCGATCAGATCGATAAATTCTTTGATGGTAGCAACAGGAAACATATGTCGTCCTACATCCAGGTGCATTCCTCTGTACACATATCGCGGACTGTCAACTATTTCAACAGAAGGCACTTTCCACTTAACATCAGCTACAGCTTTTTTACTTTCCAGTTCAGGAGGCAGAAGCTGTCTGAGTGTTTGAATCCCATAAAAAACCCCTTTGGCATTCTTCCCTGCAATAACGATTTTATCCGGACTTACCGATAAAGTATAGCCTTCATCATTTTCAATTTTATCATCCAGTACCAGTGAAATAGTATTCTTTTTATCACTCTTTCCCTGCTTAAAGCTTAATGCATAACCGGTTGGTGTATTTAAAAGCTCAGCCAGGTAATTTCCCTCATGCTTCAATGACTGATCTCCTGTAATTTTTGTATCTGAATTTATAACAAAACTACCTTTTTTTGGTGTTAGTTTTTCAGGCTTAGGAATTACGGAATACGCATTAGCTTCATTTTTAGAGTTATCCTGATTATTTACCGAACAGGAATAGCTCACTACTACACCCAACAATAATATTATTATTTTCTTTATCATTTTTATCTTATTAAATATTTATTAATTCTTGCTTTTATTTACTTCTTTAAAGGAATGATCCAGTAAGAATATTTATACGATTTGTAAGGCAACATATACGGATCCAGTGGTTTAGCACCCCAGCTGTTGATACTTCCTAGCCCTTGCTGGAAACCATCTACATTTACAAAAACTTCTTTTCTCGGTGTAAGTTCTCCGGCATGTTTTTGTGTTTTTTCATCACCTGAGTCCAGATCATCTCTGCTGAAATTAAGTGCAGAAACATCTAAAAGTTTTTCTCCGAAGATCTTTATTCCGGCTCCATTATCTGCTAAAAGTTCTGCCCATCTTACTCCGATCTTATTACCGGTTTCCTGCGGACGGATATAGGGGAAATACTGATCAGCAATACTTCCGCTGTACAATCCAACCTTGGCTGCGTGCTGACGATCCGCATACGATTCAAACGGGCCCTGACCATACCAGGTAATTGTTTTAAAGGTTTCCGGCAACACCATTTCATTACCAAATTTAAAAAGATGGCTGTGTTTTCCTTTTATCGCCTTCAGATTGTTTGTCACCTCAACTGCACCACTTCCATCGATAGTAAAAGTTTGTGTATAAATGGCATCTCCTCCGAACAGAGGTCTTTCAAAACTGATCTGTACCTTTGACTTGGAGATTTGTTTTACTTCGGTTTTAACCTTTTCTGATTTTCCAAGATTTTTCCATTCTTTATATTTTTTCTGGGTTCTTGCTCCATAGTCATTGTCAATAGGTGCTCTCCAGAAATTAACCTCAGGCCCTTTTTTGATCAATAGGCTTCCCTTATAAATAAATGAGGTCATCGTACCTTTGGTTTTATCAAAATCAATACTGAAATCTGTTCCCTGTACATGAATCTTATTAGCATCTGTCTTAACACTTACAGGAATACTTGTTTCTACCGGTTTTCCTAAATGAGCTTCAGTCAGCTGGAATTGTTCATACCCGATCTCAAATCCGGCTTTAAGCAAAGGCTCATCATTCTTCAGAATTACTTTCAGATTCAAAAAGTATTCAACACCATTTTTAAATTGTGTAGTAAAAGGTATAGTTAAGGTCTTTTTTTCCTGCGGAGCTACATTCAGTTCGTTAATGGAACCTTTTTCCACTACAATACCATCTGCAATGATTTCCCAATCCACTTTGTAATTGGAAAGATCTCTAAAAAAATACCAGTTCTTAATATCTACCTTTTTCTTTGACAGATCATTGGCATAGAATTTTACATTCTGATAAATATGTTTTACTTCATAAATATGCGGATTAGGTTTCCTGTCGGGTTGTACCAGACCGTTATTCAAAAAGTTGTTGTCACTCGGCACATCTTCCGGACCAAAATCTCCTCCATAAGCATAGATCTCTTTGCCATTTTTAACAGTTTTAATTCCCTGATCAACAAAATCCCAAATAAAACCACCCTGCAATCTGTCATATTTTTCGTAAAGATCCCAGTATTCCTTAAGACCACCCTCACTGTTTCCCATGGCGTGTGCATATTCACACTGAACCAGCGGTTTGTTATATCTTTTACTTTTTGCATATTTTTCTACGCTTTCAGGTGTGGCGTACATAGGCACATAAAGATCAGTATTCCACTCATAACCGGCACGTCCGTATTGAACAGGTCTTGTACCATCCAACTTTTTGGCCAGCAAATAAGTGTTGTAAAAGTTCCAGCCATTTCCGGCCTCATTTCCTAAAGACCAGATTACAATAGAAGGATGATTTTTATCTCTTTCAATCATTCTTCTGGTACGTTCCATATGCGCTTTTAACCATTTTGGATCATTGCCCAGTGTTCTGTCCATCCTGTATCCCATCCCGTGAGATTCAATATTGGCCTCATCAATTACATATATACCGTACTCATCACACAACTCATACCAGTAGGGATCATCAGGATAATGACTTGTTCTTACCGCATTGATATTGTATTCCTTAAAGATCTGAATATCGCGTAACATATCCTCTTTGGAGATCACATGCCCGGTTTCAGGATCATGTTCGTGCCTGTTTACCCCTTTAAACAGAATTGCTTTCCCGTTCAATAAATATTGTCCGTTCTTAACTTCTGAGGTTCTGAACCCAATCTTCTTTGAGATCGCTTCAGAAACTTTTCCTTTTTTATCTTTT
>QNYL01000226.1 GCA_003973375.1 Flavobacteriia bacterium | reverse complement strand
GAGATTGCCTGGCAGAGTTATCAGTTCTTTGATAAAGAAGGGAAGATCATTTATATCGGTAAGGCCAAAAATCTTAAAAAAAGAGTTGGCAGTTATTTTAACAAGCACCATGAATATGGAAAAACCCGTGTTCTGGTTAAAAAAATAGCAGAGATACGTCATATAGTGGTCAGTACCGAGACCGATGCATTACTCTTAGAAAATAATCTGATAAAAAAATATCAGCCACGCTATAATATCATGCTAAAAGATGATAAAACCTACCCGTGGATCTGTATTAAAAAAGAGCCTTTCCCAAGAATTTTTTTAACCCGGAATATGATAAAGGACGGGTCTGAATATTACGGTCCTTATACCTCTGTAAGAACTGCGAGGGCCTTATTATCGATGATACTCGAACTTTATTCTTTACGGGTTTGTGATTATAAACTGACCCCTAAAAATATCGAAAGTAAGAAATACAAGGTTTGTCTTGAGTACCATATAAAGAATTGTAAAGGAGCCTGTGAGGGTCTGCAAAGTGAAGAAGATTATTTAAAAGATATTGCCGAGATCAGAAACATCATCAAGGGAAATTTTAAGACCTCTTTTCACCGTTTTGAAGAGCTGATGTATAATTTTTCGGCAAAAGCCGAATTTGAAGAAGCACAGAAAATCAAAGAAAAAATAGAGCTTCTGGCCAATTATCAGGCCAAATCCACCGTGGTAAACTCATCCATAACCAATGTTGATGTATTTTCAATTGTTTCTGATGAAACTTATGCCTATGTAAATTTCTTAAAGATCTCTAATGGAGCCATTATACAATCGCATACGGCCGAGATCAAAAAGAAACTGAATGAAAGTGATAAGGATATTCTCGAACTTGCCATTGTTGAGCTGATGCGGCGGTTTAATTCGGTGGTTAAAGAGATCTACGTCCCTTTTCAGGTGGATATTGGCGAAAATATTAAGGTAACGGTACCAAAAGTAGGAGATAAAAAACGGATTGTTGATTTATCGTTAAGAAATGCTAAATATTACCGTCTGGAACAATTAAAACAAATTCAGATCGTTGATCCTGAAAGGCATGTTAACAGAATTATGAAACAGATGCAAAAGGATCTTCGTTTACAGGAAGAACCCAGGCATATTGAATGTTTTGACAATTCAAATATACAGGGAACAAATCCGGTGGCCGCCTGTGTGGTTTTTAAAAACGGAAAACCCAGCAAGAGAGATTACCGGCATTTTAATATAAAAACCGTGGTGGGTGCCGATGATTTTGCCTCTATGGAAGAGGTGGTTCACAGAAGGTATAAACGTTTAATCGAAGAAGATCAGGATCTACCGCAGCTCATCGTTATCGATGGAGGAAAAGGTCAGCTGAATTCGGCTTTAAAAAGTCTTGATCGGCTTGGAGTTCGCAGAAAGATCGCTATTGTAGGCATAGCCAAAAGGCTGGAAGAGATTTATTATCCGGACGATCCGGTGCCCTTGTATCTGGATAAAAAATCGGAGACATTAAAAATCATTCAGCAATTACGAAATGAAGCGCACAGGTTTGGTATAACACATCACAGGAATAAACGCAGTAAAAGTGCCATACAAACCGAACTTTCAAATATAAACGGAATAGGAGAACATACCATCTCAAAGTTGTTGCGTAAATTTAAATCGGTAAAGAGAATTAAAGAAGCTGATATAGAAGAACTTACAAATGTGATTGGAGTGGATAAGTCACAGCGGATAAAAAATTATTTTAATAGGAAAGATTAGTCCTAAAAAGGTATAAATTAAGGTTATATTGAGTATGAATTTATTAAAGAGGATTCTTTTGCTTGTGTTTTTAATGGTAAGTACTGTTAATTACGCACAAAAATCTCATAAAGATGATGGGAAAGACGTAAAAGTAGGTTTGGTTCTGAGTGGCGGCGGGGCTAAAGGATTTGCTCATGTGGGGGTTCTAAAGGTGCTGGAAAAAGCAGGGGTCAGAATAGATTATATTGCCGGTACCAGTATGGGAGCCATTGTTGGCGGACTTTATGCTTCAGGTTACAATGCTGATCAGCTGGATTCTATTATACAGGCACATGATTTTATTGAGCTTTTTCAGGATAATGTTCCCAGAGAATCTGCATCTTTTTATCAAAAAGAGAATCTGGGAAAATATGCAGTGAGTTTACCAATTAAAAAGAAAAAACTGGGTTTACCTTCTGCAGTTACAGACGGACAAAATGTATTCAATCTTTTTTCTGAACTCACCAAGCATGTTCATACGGTTACCAATTTTGAAGACTTATCCATACCTTTCTTTTGTATTGCCACAAATCTTGAAAATGGAGAAGAGGTAGTTCTTGATCATGGATTCCTTCCTGAAGCTATCCGGGCGAGTGGAACTTTTCCGGGCTTGCTTACTCCAATTGAAATAGAAGGGAAAACCCTGGTGGATGGAGGAATTGTTGACAATTATCCGGTAGAAAAAATGCTGGCAAAAGGTGTTGATTATGTGATTGGTGTGGATGTACAGGGAAAATTGTATCCCGTTGATGAAGTTAATTCGTTACCTAAACTTATGCGTCAGATCGTTGGATTTCAGATGTATAAGAATATAGATGAAAAGATAAAACTCACAGATGTTTATATCAAACCTGATATTACCGGATTTGATGATTTTTCGTTTCTTAGCAAATCTGAAATTGTTGAAAAAGGAGTTAAAGCTGCCGATGAAAAAATTGCAATGTTGTTTGAAATTGCATCAAAACAAAAGAAAAAGCCTGTATATCAGGGTGTGGCTGTGAATCAGACAGATTCTGATTATGTAGTTAAAGCAATTAATTTTACAGGGAATGTACATTATACGGAGAAATATTTATTAAAAAAACTTGGTTTTGATGTAGGGAGTACCATCAATACACAAAAATTTACAGAAGGTATTAATGCTTTAACAGCTACTCAGAATTTTAGGAGTGTTCAATATAGAATGATCCCTGTAAAGGGAGGAATAAGAATTGAATTTAATATTCTTGAAGAAGATGTCTCCTCTTTTATACAACTTGGAATTCATTACGATGATCTCTATAAAACAGGTGTTCTGGTTAATTTTACAAGTAAACACCTGCTGTTTAAAAATGATTTTTTATCTACAGATTTTATTGTGGGCGATAAATTCAGGTATAATATTGATTATATTCTTGATAACGGATTTAACTGGAGTTTCGGAATCAATTCAAGGTACAATTCATTTGGTTTAGACCTGTACACATCATTTGATGAAGAAACTGATGAAAGTTCAGATACTTACGGATTAAAAATACCGGCTTTTTATAATGATTTTTCAACACAATTTTTCTTCCAAACAACCTTCAAAAATATGATGGCCTTACGTTTGGGAGCCGAACATAAGTTCCTGAAGTTATACACAGAAGAAATTGTAAATGATCGGGTGTATAAACTTTATATTGATCAGAATAATTATTTTGACGGTTTTGCCAAAGCGAAATTTGACTCGTATGATTCCGGATTATTTCCCAAAAAAGGTTTTTATTTTGAAGCCAATTATAAGATGTATCTTTTTTCTTCAGATTATTTTGACAATTTTAAAGCTTTTTCTCAATTATATGGAAATATTGGTTTTGCCATTACACCCATCAATAAACTGACCTTACACCTTACTTCCGATGCGGGAATTACTATTGGCAATAACAATAATATAATTCACGATTACCATTTGGGAGGTAATAATGATAATTTCATCAATACTTTTGTGCCATTTTACGGTTACAATGTAGCGGATCTGAATGAAGTAGGTTTTGTTAAAACAGCATTGGAAGTTCGTTATGAGATTTTTAAAAAGAACTACGTTTCTTTTTTAGGTAATTTTTCAAGGCTTGGGGACGACCTGTGGAATGGTGGAGATATTTTTGCAGATACCAAAACCGGTTATGCTTTAGGCTACAGTGTGGAAACCCTTATCGGGCCTATTGAACTGCACTATTCCTGGTCGCCGGAAACCAATAACAGGGTCTGGTATTTTAATTTAGGCTTCTGGTTCTAGTGTTTGGGCTTTTGCCGATCTTCTTTTTATTACTCTTGCTTTGATTCTGTATTGAATAAAATACATAATCGGTACAACAACCAGCGTTAAGAATGTTGCAAAGGTAAGTCCGAAAATAATGGTCCATGACATTGGTCCCCAAAAGGCAACATTTTCTCCCCCGATATAAAAATGCGGATTGAAATCGGTAAACAAGGTCATAAAATTAAAATTGATTCCCAGAGCCAGCGGAAGTAAACCGAGTATGGTGGTAATTGCGGTAAGCAATACAGGTCTTAATCGGGTTTTACCACCTTCTACAATGCTTTCCAGTACCATGGTCTGGTCAACTTCATCCATACCAATACCGGCTTTTTTGGCTTTCCTTTCCAGTACCAGGTTGGTATAATCTATCAGTACAATGGCATTATTTACCACAATTCCTGCCAAAGAAATAATTCCGATCATGGTCATCATTACCACAAATTCCATATGGAAAATTATGAGTCCGAAAAGAACTCCGATCAGACTTAACAAAACAGAAATTGATATGATAATTGGTGTTGATGCCGAATTAAACTGCGTCACAAGAATCAAAAAGATTAGGAAAACTGCAATGAGCAGAGCTGTACTTAAAAATTCCATTTGTTTGGCTTGTTCTTCCTGTTCACCGGTAAATGAAAGGGATATATTTTTAGGCAGATCATAGTTCTTTAAATATTCTTTGATCTGATGGTTGATTTCGGTAGGATTATAATTTTCAAGTACATTGGAATACAAGGTAATCACCCTGTCGAGATCTTTTCTTTTTACAGCGCTAAAAGTATTTGAATTTTCCATCTTTGCAACGGCACTGATCGGGATCTGAACAATTTTCCCGGTGTTCTGATTTCTGAAAGTGATCTTTTGGTTGATCAGGGCATCTTTGTTGTAGCGGTATTTGTCCATCAGCCTAACATTGATAGGATAATCATCATCCCCGTCTTTATACGTTGAAACCTCTTTTCCGTAAAGAGCTGTTCTGATGGCCATCCCGATTTGTCCGGTTGAAATTCCAAGACGTCTTGCTTTTTGCCTGTCGACAATCACCGGGAGTTCGGGTTTGTTTTCATCAATATCGAGTTTTAACTCTTCAATTCCCTGAATGTTGGAGTTATCGATAAGGCTCTTGATATATTCTGTTGTGGCAATAAGTTCTTCATAATCATCACCACT
>QNYL01000050.1 GCA_003973375.1 Flavobacteriia bacterium | reverse complement strand
AATATGGTTACCGGAGCTTCAACTGCAAATGTTGCTATTGTTTTAATCGATGCCCGCCATGGTGTGATCGAGCAAACCAAAAGACATTCCTTTATTGCTTCTCTGCTACAGATCTCTCACATTATTGTATGTGTAAATAAAATGGATTTGGTTGATTATAAAGAAGAAGTCTTTAATGAAATTGTTGATCAATATGAGGAAATGTCATCCAAAATGATGATCAAGGATGTGCGCTATATTCCAATTAGTGCCTTACATGGCGATAATGTAGTTAACCGGTCAGAAAAAATGCCTTGGTATCAGAACGCACCTTTATTACATACTTTGGAGACCATTCATATTACAAGTGACAACAATATGGTGGATGCACGATTTCCGGTACAAACTGTTCTCAGACCACAAAATGAGAAATACAGAGATTACCGTGGCTATGCAGGAACCATAAACGGAGGTATTTTTAGAGTAGGGGATGAAGTGAAAGTTTTACCTTCCGGATTTGATTCCAAGATTAAATCGATTAATGTTTACGATAAATTTGTAGATCTTGCCTTTGAAGGAATGAGTGTTGCATTAAGCCTTGAAGATGATATTGATGTCAGCAGAGGAGATATGATCGTTAAAACAAATAATGTTCCTATGGTTACGCAGGATCTTTCGGCGATGATCTGTTGGTTTAATGATAATCCGGCCAGGCCAAGAGCAAAATATGTGCTAAAACATACTACAAATGAGCCCAAAGCGATTATAAAAGAGATAGAATACAAGATTAATATCGATACACTCAAGCGTATGGAGGATGATAAAGCTTTAAATATGAATGATATATGTAAAGTAAAATTAAGAACAACAGCTCCTGTGATGATGGATAAATATCTTCGTAACAGAAAGACAGGAAGTTTTATTTTGATCGATGAAGGTACCAATGAAACGGTAGCTGCAGGGATGCTGGTGTAAATTTTTAAAAAATTTGATTGTAAAGGCAGCTGAAAAGCTGCCTTTTTCTATTTGAAACGATCCATTTCAAAATCATTCCTAAAAACCCGTAATAAACTCTTATATTTGCAAACTTTTAAAATTTAAAATATGAAAGCAGGAATTGTAGGTTTGCCTAATGTTGGAAAATCGACCTTATTTAATTGTTTGTCAAATGCAAAAGCCCAGTCGGCAAACTTTCCTTTTTGTACCATTGAGCCTAATTTAGGAGTGGTAAATGTACCAGACAGCAGATTGGAAAAGCTGGAAGAACTGGTAAATCCGGAGCGGGTATTGCCGGCAACCGTTGAAATTGTAGATATTGCCGGTTTGGTAAAAGGAGCGAGCAAAGGAGAAGGACTTGGAAATAAATTCCTGGCAAATATTCGTGAAACAGATGCCATAATTCATGTGCTTCGTTGTTTTGATAACGACAATATTGTGCATGTGGATACTACAATAGATCCTGTAAGAGATAAGGAGACCATCGATTTCGAACTGCAGTTAAAAGATCTGGAGACCGTTGAAAAACGATTGGAAAAGGTAAAACGTGCCGCCAGAACGGGAGATAAGGCAGCCATAAAAGAACTGGAAATCTTAACAAAACTTCAGGAAAATCTTGAGGCTGCTGTATCGGTTAGAGCAATTGATTTTACCGAAAAAGAAAGAGAAGAATACATTAAAAATCTTCAGCTTTTGACGGATAAACCGGTATTGTATGTTTGTAATGTTGATGAGGCATCAGCTGCGAATGGGAATGCTTATGTGGATGCTGTAAAAGAAAAGGTAAAAGATGAAGATGCTGGGGTTCTGGTATTGGCAGTTGCAACGGAAGCTGATATAACTGAGCTTGAAACTTATGAAGAAAGACAAATGTTTCTGGAAGATATGGGGCTCAGTGAAGCGGGTGTGTCTAAACTGATACGAGCAGCGTATAAATTATTAAAACTTCAAACTTATTTTACAGCAGGAGTTAAAGAAGTTCGGGCATGGACCATTCATATTGGTGATACCGCTCCGAAAGCTGCCGGTGTAATTCATACCGATTTTGAAAAAGGTTTTATCCGTGCTGAAGTGATCAAATACGATGACTTTATAAAATATGGTAGTGAAGTTAAGGTTCGGGAAGCCGGAAAATTAGCAGTAGAAGGTAAGGAATACATAGTTCAGGATGGTGATATTATGAATTTCAGATTTAATGTGTAAATAATTAAGATTCTTTTCTTCGGAAGAAAATGAAAAAGTGATATGAAATTCGAGATAAAAGGCAAAGATCAACACAGCAAGGCAAGAGCGGCTACAATAACTACGGAACACGGTAAGATTCAAACACCGATCTTTATGCCGGTTGGTACTGCAGCTTCTGTAAAAGGAGTTCATCAGACTGAATTAAAGGATGAGATCAATGCCGAGATCATACTTGGGAATACATATCATTTGTACTTGCGTCCGAAAACAGATATTCTGGAACAGGCCGGTGGTTTGCATAAATTTATGAACTGGGATCGCCCTATTCTAACAGATTCGGGTGGATATCAGGTGTATTCACTTTCCAACACGAGAAAGATCAAAGAGGAAGGAGTTAAATTTAAATCGCATATTGATGGCTCTGCACATTTCTTTTCTCCTGAATTTTCCATGGAGATCCAAAGAAGTATCGGTGCTGATATCATTATGGCTTTTGATGAGTGTACTCCTTATCCCTGCGATTACAATTATGCCAGAAACTCGATGCATATGACCCATCGCTGGTTAGACCGGTGTGTGGATTATCTTGCTGAGAATCCTGAAAAATATGGCTTTAAACAAACTTTATTTCCCATTGTTCAGGGAAGTACTTATAAAGATCTGCGAAAGCAATCGGCTGAATATATTGCCGGAGTGGGAGCTGAAGGAAATGCGATTGGAGGTTTATCGGTTGGCGAACCGGCTGAAGAAATGTATGAAATGACCGAGCTGGTATGTAATATCCTTCCGGAAGACAAACCCAGATATTTAATGGGTGTGGGAACTCCGATCAATATTCTGGAGAATATTGCTTTGGGTGTAGATATGTTCGATTGTGTGATGCCTACCCGAAATGCCAGAAACGGAATGTTATTTACCGCTCACGGTACCATTAATATTAAAAATAAAAAGTGGGAAAATGATTTTTCTCCTATAGATGATACTGCCATTACTTTTGTTGATACGATGTATTCAAAGGCCTATTTACGTCATCTTTTTGCTGCAAATGAGTATCTTGGCAAGCAAATAGCATCAATTCATAATTTAGGTTTTTATTTATGGTTGGTTCGTGAAGCAAGAAATCATATCTTAGCGGGAGATTTCCTTCAGTGGAAAAATATAATGGTTAAACAAATGGATAAACGTTTGTAACATTTTTGAAGATACTCGATAAATACATATTAAAAAAATATTTCGTTTCCCTCTTTTTTACTTTATTGATATTGATTCCCATAGCAATAGCAATAGATGTTTCGGAAAAGGTGGATAAATTTATTAAGAATATCGATCTTACTTTTAGTGAGATCATCAATGATTATTACGTAAGCTTTGTCATTTCATACACCAATCAGTTTTTACCGCTGGCACTTTTTATTTCGGTTATTCTGTTTACTTCCAAGCTTTCGGCCAATACTGAGATCATTGCGGTTTTAAGTTCGGGAATTTCCTATAAAAGATTTTTAAGACCTTATTTGATCGGTGCTACCATAATAGCTGTTTTTTCACTTTATTCCAATCATTTTATTGTACCGAAAGCCAATAAAACTTTTGAGGAGTTTCATGAGAAATATCTCAGAGGAAAGAAAAAATCGAAAACCTATGTACGTAAGGTCAATTTACAATTAACGAACAGTGACCTGATTTATATCGGTAATTTTAATCTGAGAAATAATAATGGCTATTATTTTTCTTATGAACATTTTGATGGTAATAAGTTGAAATATAAGTTGATAGGCCAGAGTATAAAGTGGAGGAAGGAAGACAGTACCTATCATATCAGTAATTATAAAAAACGCTATATAAAACAAGGAGTTGATATTATCAAAACGGGAGTAAATTTTGATACGATCTTCGATTTCCTGCCAAAGGATCTGGTTTACGTAGATTATCTTGCCAAAGAAATGCAATCGCCTGAACTGGCAGATCATATTGCGATTTCCGAAAAGAGAGGTGTCAAGAACCTGAATAATTACAAAGTGGAATTGTCTAAAAGAACCAGTCTGCCCATCTCAGCCTTTATTTTAACCATCATTGCTGTTTCTCTGGCGAGTAAAAAAAGGCGCGGAGGGATTGGTGTAAGTCTGGCTATAGGGATCTCTTTGATGTTTATCTATGTTTTTTTCTTAAAAGTTTCTGAAGTATTAGGTTCGGCTCCCGGATCAAACCCTTTGATGATGGTTTGGTTGCCCAATATTATTTTTGGTATTCTTGCATTTTTCCTTTTCAGGCATGCTAACAAATAAGCTTAAAAATCAGCTGCATCTCCATTTTATCGTTTTTGTTTGGGGATTTACCGCCATTCTTGGGGCTTTAATCCATATTGATGCAATTCCTTTGGTTTGGTACAGGGTATTTCTGGCTGCATTAACGCTTTTTTTCTATTTTATCATTAAAGGGATCTCATTAAAAGTAGATTTTGCAGCTGTTTTGAGATTTCTTCTCGGTGGGATTCTTATTGCATTGCACTGGGTCACCTTTTTTTATGCGATTAAGATCTCTACCGTTTCTACTACATTGATCACCATGTCATCTTCGGCTATCTTTGTCGCTATTTTAGAGCCTTTGCTGAGTAAAAAGAAGTTTAAGATATATGAATTGTTGCTGGCAAGTATTGCTATAATAGGATTTGTTATCATATTTAAGGTGGAGCATATCTATGCAAAAGGAATGATCTATGCACTGATATCTTCCGTTTTGCTGGCCTTTTTTACAATTTTTAACAGTAAGAATATTGAAAAGTACAAGGCCATACATATTGCTTTTTATGAATTGCTGACAGCTTTCCTTTTTTTAAGTATTGTGATCTTTTTTTTAACAGATATAAGTGTTGATCAGTTAAAGCTAATGGGGAATGATTGGTTTTATCTGATTATTCTGGCATCGGTATGTACAGCCTACCCATTTGTGGTTGCCACACAGTTGTTGCAAAAGATGGGAACTTTTACCATAGTTCTGACTAATAACCTTGAACCCGTATATGGTATCATCTTGGCAGTGATTATTTTTGGAAATAAAGAACTGATGAGTCCGGCCTTCTATTTTGGAGCTGTTTTGATATTTTTAAGTGT
>QNYL01000152.1 GCA_003973375.1 Flavobacteriia bacterium | reverse complement strand
GATTAGCAAATGATTTTGATCCGAAAAAACATCTTGAATCATTAAAAGCAAAAAAGCTTTAGAATGCTTAAATACATCCTAACCAATAAGGCTGTTGAGGATCTAACCAACATTTGGAATTATACCTGTGAACACTGGTCGGAACAACAGGCTGATCATTATTATAAAATGTTAATTTCAAATTGTAAGGAAATTGCAAAGAATCCGGATCTGGGAAGAAAATATATTGATATTCAACCCGATTTGCTGGGAAAAAGAATAAATCGGCATATAATCTTCTATAGAAAAATTGGAGAATCCCGGGTTGAGATAACAAGAATATTGCATGGAAGGATGGATTTAAAAACTAGAATATTAGAATAAGAATACACTTTTTAATCTAAAAGATTTCAAGGCTAATTCTGTGTCTGTAAATGAAATTTTTAATTTGATTTAAAAGGAGATCGTTATATAAAGATAAAATAATATGGCTATACCAAGATATGATGAAATACAATTACCCGCATTAGAATTATTAAGTGATGGTAATCTTTGGAGACCTAAAGAATTAGAAAAACCTTTAGCAAGAAAGTTTAATTTAACAGAAGAGGAATTAAATCAAATGTATGATTCTGGGAACAAGCCAATTTTTTATGATAGGATTAATTGGGCTTTAAGTTACCTGAATATGGCAGGTTTGGTTTTCAAACCGAAACGAGGTGTTTTTCAAATTAATGAAAAAGGTATAGAAATATTAAAAACTCCTGAAAAAATTCTAAGCTTTATAAAAAGTAAAATTGAAAATAGAGAGTCAGCCAAAAGAAAGAAAACAGATAAGAAAATTATTCAGGTAACAAGTGATTTAACACCTGAAGAAGCATTATTCACATCATTTCAGGGAATTAAAGAATCAGTATTTAGAGAAATAATAGATACTATTTTATCTAAAAGTCCTAGGGAATTTGAGAAACTTGTAGTTAAATTATTACAGAAGATGGGTTATGGAGGTGAAATTAAAAACTCTGGAACTGTAACTCAATATGTAAATGATAAAGGAATAGATGGGATAATAAAAGAAGATATTTTAGGTTTCGGAAGAATACATATTCAAGCCAAAAGATATGCTAGAGAGAATAATGTTCCAAGAGAGGATATACAGAAATTTGTAGGAGCTTTGGCAGTAGCTCAGTCAGATAAAGGGGTGTTTATAACAACATCTGATTTCACAAAAGGTGCATATGAATATACTGAAAGTTTAAATTCGTCTACTAAGATAGTCTTAATTAATGGTGATAAATTAGCTGAATACATGTATGAACATAATTTAGGGGTTCAAACAGAAAGGACTATAGAGTTAAAGAAACTGGATAGTGACTTTTGGGATGTGATGCAAGAAGATAAAAACTAAAACAAACAAAACAATAAAATATGAAACTCTGGGATAAAGGCTTTAGTACAGATAAAAAAATAGACATTTTTACGGTGGGGAACGACCGGGAACTCGATCTGGTTCTGGCAAAATACGATGTAATCGGATCGTTGGCACATGCGCGTATGCTGCAAAAGATCGGTTTGCTGAGTAAGGAAGAATTTACAGCTGTAGAACAGGAGATCCATAAGATCCTGGAAAGCATAAAAAAAGGTGAGTTTAGCATTGAGGATTCTTTTGAGGATGTTCATTCGAAGGTGGAATTTATGCTTACCGAAAAACTGGGAGACACCGGTAAAAAGATCCATACCGCACGTTCGAGAAACGATCAGGTTTTGGTGGATGTTCATTTGTATTTAAAAGACGAGCTGCAAGAACTGAAAAAACTTACCAAAGATTTTTTTGATCTGCTTATCGAACTTTCCAAAAAATATAAAAAGGTACTTTTACCCGGTTATACCCATTTTCAGGTGGCTATGCCTTCTTCTTTTGGAATGTGGTTTTCGGCCTATGCTGAGAGCCTGATCGATGATGTGTATTTTATCAATGCCGCCTATAAAGTTGTGGATCAGAATCCGCTCGGTTCAGCTGCCGGATATGGCAGTTCTTTCCCGATAGACCGGGAAGACACAACTGTAAGTCTGGAATTTGAAACTCTGAAATACAATTCTGTCGCTGCACAGATGAGCCGAGGGAAAGCTGAAAAATCAGTTGCTTTTGCCATGAGTTCTGTAGCCGGAACCTTGTCAAAATTTGCCTATGACATCTGTTTGTATATGAGTCAGAATTTTGGATTTGTTTCCTTTCCGGATGAGCTCACTACAGGTTCGAGTATCATGCCGCATAAAAAGAATCCCGATGTTTTCGAACTGATCCGTGGTAAATGCAATAAAATTCAGGCCTTGCCTTATGAGCTCACTTTGATCACCAATAATCTGCCCAGTGGCTACCACCGTGATCTGCAACTGTTAAAAGAGGGACTGATCCCGGCCATTCAAAATCTTAAGGCAAGTCTGGAAATGTTTACCTATTCCTTACAAAATATCCGTGTCAACGAGCATATTTTAGACGATCCGAAATACGATTACCTGTTTACTGTGGAAGAAGTAAACGAGCTCGTTCAAAAGGGAACTCCTTTCAGGGATGCATATAAGATCGTGGGAAAGAAGATCGCTCAGGGCGATTTTGAGCCTCAAAAGGAGGTAAAACACACCCATTTGGGAAGTGTGGGGAATCTGGCCCTAAAAGAAATTGTAAAGAAAATGGATAAGGCATTTTAAGTTTTTGGTATCTTAGTAAAATTAATTTCTGTATGGAATAGATTTAACCCGAAAAATTCACCGCTAAGCTAATGTTTTTGCGCCAATTTACTTGATATCAATATTTTATGATGAAAATTTTCAAATTTATTTTAGCCCGAATTTGGGCTGTTGTTTAAATTTTGAGCAAGCATCTACTACGTTGCTAACTTTTTGAGATACAATAGTATATCTGCAAAGTTAGACGCCTTGTATCTGCATACTCAAAATTTGTGAATTATCCAGGTTATGATCATGAAAAGAATTTCTTTTACAACGTATATCCGTCTTTTTTTTGGAACAATTTTTCTTTTTTCCTGTACAGATCAGAAGATTAAGATAGAGAAAATGAACACCCGGCATCTTGTAGATACCGTTGGATTTACCCAATACAACCGGCAATTCGACAGTATCATCCAAAGGATAGATCCCGAAGATAAAAAACCTTCCAAAAAGGTGTTTAAAGCAGCTATTTGTCCGCATGACGACTATGCTTACGCGGCAGGGCTCTACAGTAAAACACTTTCCGGAATCAAAGCCAAAACAATTATCCTGATCGGTGTAGCACATAAAGCCCGTAAATTCGATCTGGAGAATAAACTGGTATTTGGAAGTTTTGATTTGTGGAAATGTAATGATGATGTGATTCCGGTTTCCCCCATAAGGGATGAATTGTTAAAACAATTGCCTAAAGATATTTTTATTGTTCACGACAGTATGATGCAGCTGGAACATTCGCTCGAGGCGATCAATCCTTTTTTAAAAAGAAATATCAAAGATCTTGAGATCATCCCTGTTTTAGTGCCGTATATGACCTATGAGAAAATGGATGCTTATGCTGGTCAGTTAGCTGCCGCAGTGTATAAAATAATGAAAGAGAAGAATTTAAAATATGGAGAAGATCTGGCTGTGGTCATTTCAAATGATGCGATTCATTATGGGAATACGGAATGGGGTGGATCTGATCTGGCTCCTTTTGGTGTGGATAGCACCGGTATTGCAAAGGCAAAACAAAAAGATCTGAAAATCATTGAGGAATGCTTAAAAGGAAAGATCACTGATGAGAAGATCAAAAAATTTAATACTTATACGGTCGATACAAATAATTTTAAAAAGTACCGATGGACCTGGTGTGGAAGATATTCGGTGCCATTTGGTTTACTTTTCGCCAATAAACTCAACATCCTGATCGATGAACAGCCTTTAACCGGTACCTTTTTAGGGTACAGAAGCAGTTATCCCGGAGATCATATAGAAGTTAAAGATCTCGGTATGGGTACAACAGCACCCGCAACACATAGTCACTGGGTTTCCTATGCCGGGATAGGGTATCAATAAAACAGCACAAGGCTTAAAAGAAAAATTTCATTATCTTGTAAGAATCAATAAAAAGATCAAATTAAACTGATTCAACCGGGTTAAATTTTGAAAAAAACAATACTTTTCTTTTTCCTGCTGATCTCTTCACAGATCTCCACAGGTCAGCATACGATCTTGTGGAAGATCATAGATGGCATTCATCATAAAACCTCTTATTTGGTTGGTACATTTCATCTGTTTGGCAATTCATTTGTCGATTCTATACCTGAGATTGAAAAAACTTTATCTGCATCAGAACTGGCGGTTTTCGAGTCGGTTGATAAAGTTGACCATATCAGAAATATGATCAATGCAAGGGAACCCTCTGACTGGATCACTAAAAAATTAAAAAAGAAGGATTTTGAAAAGCTCGTTGAAATTTCGAAGGACTGGAAAGTTGATATTTATAAATTAAAACCTGTTGAATTGAGATGGAAACTGGAACAGATCTTTGCCAGATCAAAATGTGGCACCGTAAAAAAAGGGGACAAATGGGATCATTTTGATAAATATCTGCAACATCTGGCAGAGGAGAAAAATTTAAGAAGGGTTGGGCTGGAAACAGGCAAACAGCAGTTGAGATTTATTGAAAGAGAAAATAAATTTCCTGCCTGGAAAGATAAAAAAAGAAGGATCAGTTATTTGCTCGATCAGATCAGCAGTGAAAAACCAGATCTGAGAAATTGTGATCTTGCCGAAAAATACAGTAAATTTGATCTTGATTATCAATTTGATCAAAAATGCAGTGATAATATTCTGATCAAAGAAAGAAATGATATCTGGATGAGAATTCTGCCGGATCTGATCAGGAACAACAATTGTTTTATTGCTGTTGGTCTATTTCATTTGTATAAAGACTGCGGTTTGATTCAACAACTAAAAAAATCCGGATTCGTTGTTGAGCCGGTACAATTAGACAAAAAACAGATTAAATATAAAATTCCTTAAAATATGAGTTTTGGAGGTTCGGTACAATCCATGATCACATCAATGAAAAACAATTCCCGGTCAAAAAGGAAATCGTATTTTGACCGTGGTGGATTGTATTCAAAAAAACAAAGGAAAGGATCATTCTTTAAAAAGAAAGCAACTCCTGAGGAGCTGGAAAAGATCAGAGAAAAGATGCTTTACCAGAGAAAGGAGAACCGGTATAGATTGCTTTTGATCCTTTTGCTGAGTGCAATTTTTCTTATAGGACTTCTATGGTTTTTAAATAGCTTTTCATATACCGATATAAAAGGATTCTTCTCTTAGGTCTTTTCA